>NZ_JBHXML010000122.1:0-14851 GCF_042720345.1 Kitasatospora sp. NPDC058478
CCAGGGATCGCCGGGGCCCTCGGCCGTCCGGTCGGCCGCCGGTCAGCCGCCGAGGAGCCGCAGCCCGGGCAGCAGGCCCGGGATCAGCGGGGGCACCTCGACGCCCTGCGGCTGGCCGGCGGCCGGGGCGCTGGGCGTGCCGGAGGGCTGCTGCGGTGCCTGCGGCGGGGCCGGGACGGCGCTCGGCGAGGTCTTGCCGCCGGTGAGCCCGCTGGTGAGGTCCCCGACGAGCCCGTTGACGGCGTCCGGCGCGCTGCTGGGCAGGGTGCTGGGCAGGCCGCCGCCCTTGGCGCCGATGCCGCCGGGCGTGCTGGCGCCGGTGCTGGCGGGGGCCCGCTCGGTGCCGCCGGGGCGGTTGTTGCCGCCGCTGGTCGCGCCGGTGCCGCCGCCCTGGGCCGGGCGTTCGCCGGGCGCGGTGCCGGAGCCGTTCGCCGGGGTGTCGGCGGGGGCGCCGCCGGTGGCCGGGCCGGCCGTGTCGCCGCCCGCTCCGGTGCCGGCCGGGCCACCGCTCTTGGCGGTGGGCTGGGCCAGGCGCAGGGGCGCGACGTCCTCGCTTATGTCGTCGAAGAGCTGGTCGACCAGGTGGGCCTGCTGGGTGAGCTGGACGGGCAGCTGGCCCGCCAGTTCGGTCCAGCGGCCGTCCTCGCCCTGGGCGAAGCCGGCCAGGGCGCGCATCGGGCCGAGCGAGCCGTTGCTGCGGTAGACCGAGCGGAGCAGCTCGCGGCCCTTGATGGCGTCGGCGTGCATGTCGTCCAGCGCGCGGCGGACCCGTTCGACGGTGCCCGGGCTGAGCCCGGTGGCCGGGCCGGGGTGGCCGACCAGGGTCTTGGCCTCGCCGAGCCTGGTGGCGGCGTTGTCGAGCAGCAGTTCGCCGCGCTCGGAGTCGGTGTCCGCCAGGTCGAGCCTGAGCCCTTCGAGGCCGCGCTTCATGCCGTACAGCGTGTCCCCGGGGAGGGCGTTGGAGCTGGCGGCGGCGGCGCCGGCGAGGCTGCCGACGGCCAGTCCGGCGACCAGTCCGCCGATCGCGAACCGGCGGCTCCAGCGGCCGCGCGGCGCCGTCCGGATGGCCCGGTGCCGGCGTTGGCGGGGCACCGTGGCGCCCGGTCCGCCGGCGAAGGCCTGCTCGAACGCGGCCATCAGCTGCGCGCGTTGGACGGTCCGTACCTCCGGGTCCAGCGCTGGTCCGGGCATCGCGCCCAGTGCGTCGGTCAGGCCGACCAGTTGGGCCATCGCGACCGAACCGGCGCCGGTGGCAGCGGTGTTGGCCGATTCGGCGTCCGCTGCGCCGCGCTGCTCCGCCCGGTGGGCCTCCAGCGCCTCGGCGAAGGCCTTCGCCCGTCGGTGCTCCAGCACGTTTGCCGTCACGGGCCACACCTCCCTTCGTCGTTGTCGACACCCCGGCCTGCCGGACGGTTGCCTCGGCGGGCCAAAGCCACTCCATCGGGTGACAGGTCGCAATTCGGCTTGACCGTACGCCTGGTGGGGACTTGCACGCTGGCCAACGAGTGGTGCGGGCGGTGGGTTACGCACGGCTGATCATCGGATCGACCGTTCACCCGGACGTGTCGGTCGGGTATGGATGGTGACGGCCGGTCGGGCTGCCCGCCGGCTATGCCTCCCCCGGTCACCGCGGCCTCACCGGGCGTCCGGCGGCAGCAGCCGGGCCAGGGTGCGGACGGCGCGGTACTGGAGGGTCTTGATGGCACCCTCGTTCTTGCCCATGATCCGCGCGGTCTCGGCCACCGAGAGCCCCTGGAGGAAGCGGAGCGTCACGCACTCCTGCTGCTGCGGGTTGAGCCGGTGCACCGCGTCCAGCAGGGCGGCGTTGGAGAGCGACTCCAGCACCGACTCCTCCGGGCTGCGCTCGCACTCGTTGGAGTCGAGCATCTCGCCGGTGGTCACCTCCAGCCGGAAGCGGCTGGACTTGAAGTGGTCGGCGACCAGGTTGCGGGCGATGGTCACCAGCCAGGCGCCGAAGTCCCGGCCCTGCCAGGTGAAGGTGCCGATCCGGCGCAGCGCGCGCAGGAACGTCTCGCTGGTGAGGTCCTCGGCGGTGGCCCGGCTGCCGACCCGGTAGTAGATGTAGCGGTAGACGGTGTCCGCGTAGTGGTCGTAGAGCCGGCCGAAGGCCTCGCTCTCGCCGGCCTGGGCCCGCTCGACCAGCTCCATGATCGGGTTGTGCTCGGTCTCGTAGCCGGGGCTCGGCGCGGTCCGGGCGCGGCCGCGGCCGACGCCGGTGCTGCCGGTGCGGCCGCGCGAGCCGGTGCCGGTGGAGCCGGCGGCGGTGGTGCGCAGTGCCAGGCCGGAGCCGTGCGGGTGGCCGAACGGGGCGCCGGCGGGCACGAGTTGGGGCGAGGCGGCGAGCTGGCTGCGGAGCAGGTTGCGCAGCAGGTCCAGGCCGGTGGAGATCTGCCGGTCGGCGACGGGGCGGCCGCGGAGGCCGGTGCGGGGGCGCAGGGGCGCGGACGACGGGCGGGAGGGTGCAGGCGCGTCGTTCCGGACGGGTGGGTACACGGGACTCCCAGAGGCAGAACTGTGGACGGATCACCTCCGCCTGCGCGGAGAGCACTCCCGCGCCGCCCGTTCGAGCGGGGCGCGTGGGTGACGTGCATCCAGGAGAGAATAACGCTTTGTGCAATGACAGCTACACCGTGTGGTCGAAGTGGTCGTTTGGGATCCATTTATCGCGCATATTCGGCTGACTCTGACCGGACCTGCCATCGTTCATCCGGCTCAACGTGACCGTTCGGGCGCCCAGGGTGACCAATTCGGCGGTCCGGCCGGTGGTTTCCCAGTCTTGAGGCCTGGCAACCCCCGACTTTCCCGGTCTGGCGAACGATCAGAACCGGTCACCGGCTGACAGGTTCGCTCATTGGGCCGGAAAGCCGTACCGGAAACGGGAGTTCGCCCGTACGAGGGGCCAGGTCAGAGGCCTGGTTGACGGCCGGCCACCCGCGCGGGAAGGCCGTGGGGAGGCCTCGGGCAGGCCCGGCGGCGGGGGCGCGACCGGGGGTGGCGGGAGCCCGTCAGGCGCAGCGGCGGCGGCGGTTCAGGGCCACCCCGGCGGCCGCCGCACCCGCGAGCACCCCGAGCGCGGCCGCCGCCGGCAGCCCCACCCGGGCCGCCTTCCGGCCGGTCCGGAAGTCCCGCACCCGCCAGCCCTGGGCCCGGGCGTGGCGGCGCAGCGCGCCGTCCGGGTTCACCACGTACGGGTGGCCGACCAGCGAGAGCATCGGGATGTCGTTGGCCGAGTCGCTGTACGCGGCGCAGCGGTCGAGGTCCAGCCGCTCGTGCCGGGCCAGCGCGTGCACCGCGGCCGCCTTGGCCGGGCCGTGCAGCAGCTCGCCGACCAGCCGGCCGGTGTACAGGCCGCCGTCGGCCTCGGCGACGGTGCCCAGGGCGCCGGTCATGCCGAGCCGGCGGGCGATCACCCGGGCCACCTCCAGTGGGGCGGCGGTGACCAGCCAGACCCGCTGGCCGGCGTCCAGGTGCATCTGGACCAGGGCGCGGGTGCCGGGCCAGATCTTGTCGGCCACGACCTGCTCGAAGACCTCCTCGCAGATCGCCTCCAGGTCGGCGGTGCGCTTCCCGGCGACCAGGCCGAGCGCGGTGTGCTGGGCGTCCGAGATGTGCTCCGGGTCCTCGGCGCCGTTCAGCCGGAACCAGGCCTGCTGCCAGGCGAACCGGGCGATGTCGCGGCGGGTGAGGAAGCCGCGCCGGTAGAGGCCGACCCCGAGGTAGAAGATCGCGGCCCCGCGCAGGATGGTGTTGTCGCAGTCGAAGAACGCGGCGGCGCGCGGGTCGCCCGGCTCGGGGGTGTGGTTCTCGGCCGGGGCCTTGGGCGCCTTGCCGGGCCTGCCCGCGGCGGGCGCGGCGCTCTCGGTGGAGCTCTCGGTGGAGCTCTCGGCCGGAGCGGTGCTCCCGGTGGGCGCGGTGCTCTCCGCGGGGGCGGTGGCCGGCTCCGGCTCGGCCTGCAGCGCAGCTGCCGCCGCCTCGGCGGCAGCCTCGCCCGCCAGGGCGCTCCGCTCGGTGGTGGAACGCTTCGCCTGGGTGAGCCTTCGGAGCACGGCCATGTCATCGAGCATAGCCAGCCGGGCGCGCGGCGGCCGTGACGGCGCCGTGCCCGCGCGGTGAACACCGGGCGGTCCCGGGCCCCGGCGGGGCGGCCGCCGGGCGGGCGGACAATGGCCGGGTGAGCCCACTGCTGCGACGTGACAAGAGCCCGAAGCCCGCGCCGGCCGACCGCACCGTGACCCTGGTCGGCAAGCCCGGCTGCCACCTGTGCGACGACGCCCGGGAGGTGATCGTCCGGGTGGCGGGCGAGCTGGGCGCGACCTTCGAGGAGAAGGACATCACCCAGGACGAGGAGTTGTACCGGCGCTACTGGGAGCAGATCCCGGTGACCCTGATCGACGGCCGCCAGCACGACTTCTGGCGGGTCGACGAACGCCGCCTGCGCGCCGCCCTCGGCGGCTGACCGATCCCGCGCGCCACCGCCGCCGCCCCCGCCGCTCGGCGGGGGCGGTTCGCCGAATCGTTGTCAAGGACACCCCGGTCCGGCTTGAGCCGGGGCCGGTTGGTCGGCTTACGATCGAACGCGTTTGCGCCCAAGGGGGGCTGAGCACACGAGGAGTGCCGCCATGCTTCCCGGCCCGACCCCTGGGACGCCCGAAGCCCCGCCGGGCGCCCGGGGCTTCGCCGTGGTGGACGTGGAGGCGACCGGCCGCAGTCCGTGGCGGCACCGGGTGGTCGAGATCGCGGTGGTCCTGCTGGACGAGCGGCTGCGCCCGGAGGCGGAGTTCGCCACCCTGCTCGACCCGCTGGGTCCGGTCGGTCCGACCCATGTGCACCGGATACACCAGGCGGACGTCGAGGGCGCCCCGCGCTTCCGGGAGATCGCCCCGCGGCTGCTGGAGCTGCTGGCCGGCCGGGTGCTGGTGGGTCACCACGTCAGCTGTGACCACGGATTCCTGGATCGCGAGTTCGCCCGGATCGGGGTCGCGCTGCCGCCCGTGCCGCTGCTGTGCACGATGCGGCTGGCCCGCGCCCACCTGCCGCAGGCCCGCGGCCACGGCCTGGCGGCCTGCGTGGAGGCGGCGGGCCTGGGCTGGTACCCGGCGCACACCGCGCTGGGCGACGCCCGGGTGACCGCCGAGCTGCTGCGGCACTGCGTCGGCGTCCCGTCCTGCCCGCCGGACGACTGGGCGGGCCCGCTGCGCGAGGCGGCCCGGGTGCCCTGGCCGCGGCTGGGCCGGGCCCGCTCCCGTTCGTCCGGCACGCCCGTCCCGCTGGTGCGCCGGGAGGCGCCGTACGGCCCGTGGCTGCCCGGGGTGCCCGCCCCGGCCGTCCTCCTGACCGAGCGCGGTGCTATGGGTTCGACGGCGTGATGCGCATCACTGTGTGGGGACAAAACGGACACCATCTTTGTGCACACGTTCACAAACGCATAGCCTGGCTGCCAAAGCCCAGCTTCACCCACAGGAGCACCGTGGCAATCGGCCGATCACCACAGAGCAGTTCGCAGACGCCCGACCAGGGCGCCGCGCGCCGACCCTCGCGTGCCCGGGGCATCCCGGAGGCGACCGTCGCCCGCCTCCCCCTCTACCTGCGCGCGCTCACCGCGCTCTCCGAGCGTTCGGTGCCGACGGTCTCCTCCGAGGAGCTGGCCGCCGCCGCCGGCGTGAACTCGGCGAAGCTGCGCAAGGACTTCTCCTACCTGGGCTCCTACGGCACCCGCGGCGTCGGCTACGACGTCGAGTACCTCGTCTACCAGATCTCCCGCGAGCTGGGCCTGACCCAGGACTGGCCGGTCGTCATCGTCGGCATCGGGAACCTCGGCCACGCCCTCGCCAACTACGGCGGCTTCGCCTCCCGCGGCTTCCGGGTGGCCGCCCTGCTGGACGCCGACCCGAACGTGGTCGGCGGCAGCGCGGCCGGCCTGCCGGTGCGGCACATGGACGAGCTGGAGTCGATCGTCGAGAGCCAGCACGTCTCGATCGGTGTGATCACCACCCCGCCCGGTGCCGCCCAGCAGGTCTGCGACCGGCTGGTGGAGGCCGGCGTCACCAGCATCCTCAACTTCGCCCCGACCGTGCTGACCGTCCCGGACGGCGTGGACGTGCGCAAGGTCGACCTCTCCATCGAGCTGCAGATCCTGGCCTTCCACGAGCAGCGCAAGGCCGGCGAGGAGCCGGACCGCACCGAGTCGGTGCTGGACCGCGCCCCGGGCCCGGTCCGGGCGGCGGCCGCCAAGCTGCGCCGTGCGGCGGGCGGCAACGGCAAGGGCCGTGGCACCGCCGAGACCGCGGCCAAGGACCAGGCCGAGCAGGGCCAGCCCGGCAAGGGCGGGGAGGGCGATCTCCCCGCGGTGATGCCCGCATGAGCGAGCGAGTCAGTCGCAGGGCGCAGGTCGTGCGGAGCACCCGCCGAGCGGTGCGGGGCGGCCTCATGAGTACGGACAACCGTGGGACCTGGGGGCGGGCGTGAGTCTTCTCGTCGTTGGACTGAGCCATCGCACGGCGCCGGTCGGCGTGCTGGAGCGCGCCGCACTGACCGGTGAGGTGCCGACCCGGCTGCTGCACGACGCGGCCGCCACCGCGACCGTCGCCGAGGCCGCGCTGCTGAACACCTGCAACCGGATCGAGCTGTACGCGGACGTGGACAAGTTCCACGCCGGCGTCGCCGAGCTGTCGCTGCTGCTCGCCCACCACAGCGGGGTGGACCTGGAGGAGCTGACCTCCCACCTCTACGTCCACTACGAGGACCGCGCCGTCCACCACCTGTTCTCGGTGGCCTGCGGCCTGGACTCGATGGTGGTCGGCGAGGGCCAGATCCTCGGCCAGCTGCGCGACGCGCTGGCCACCGCGCAGGAGGAGCACACCGCCGGCCGCGGCCTGAACGAGCTGTTCCAGCAGGCGCTGCGGGTCGGCAAGCGGGCGCACAGCGAGACCGGCATCGACAAGGCCGGCCAGTCGCTGGTGACCTTCGGCCTGGAGCAGGTCGCGGCGGGCGCGGGCGAGATCGCCGGCAAGCGGGCGCTGGTGGTCGGCGCGGGCTCGATGAGCTCGCTGGCCGCCGCCACCCTGGTCCGCTGCGGCGTCACCGACGTGCTGATCGCCAACCGGACGCCGGCCCGCGCCGAGCGCCTGGTCGAGATCCTCGGCTCCGGCGTGGCCCGCACCCTGGACCTGGCCAAGGTGCCGGAGGCGCTGGCCGACGTCGACCTGGTGATCTCCTGCACCGGCGCGGCCGGTGTGGTGGTCAAGGCCGGGGACGTGGCCGCCGCGGTCGCCGCCCGCACCGCCGACCAGCCGCTCGCCCTGCTCGATCTGGCCATGCCGCGCGACGTCGACCACGCCGTGCACGAGCTGCCCGGCGCCCTGCTGGTGGACCTGGAGAGCCTCTCCCACGCGCACGCCGCCACCCCCGGCGCCGGTGACGTGGACCAGGTCGGCCGGATCGTCGCTGACGAGGTGGCCGCCTTCGGCGCCGCCCAGCGGGCCGCCCGGATCGCGCCGACCGTGGTCGCGCTGCGGGCGATGGCCTCCGGCGTGGTCTCCGCCGAGCTGGGCCGGCTGGACTCCCGGCTGCCCGACCTGGACGAGCGCTCCCGCGCGGAGATCACCCAGACCGTCCGCCGCGTCGTCGACAAGCTGCTGCACGCCCCGACCGTCCGGGTGAAGCAGCTGGCCGCCGAGCCCGGCGGCGCCTCCTACGCGGACGCGCTGCGCGAGCTGTTCGACCTCGACCCGGCGGCCGTGCACGCCGTGTCGGGCACACCCGTCGGCGGCCCCCAGCCCTCGGGCGGGGGCGCCAGATGAACCGTCAGCCATCCCACGAGTACCACCGGGACGATCACCTCATGAATGGTCAACCGATCACGGAGCAGACTCCGGCCGCCACCGCGACCCTGCGGCTCGGCACCCGGCGCAGCGCGCTCGCCATGGCCCAGTCGGGCATGGTGGCCCGCGAGGTCACCCGGGTCACCGGGCGCCCCGTCGAGCTGGTCGAGATCACCACCTACGGCGACACCTCCCGGGAGGCGCTGGCGCAGATCGGCGGCACCGGCGTGTTCGTCTCCGCCCTGCGGGACGCGCTGCTGGAGGGCCGGATCGACTTCGCCGTGCACTCGCTCAAGGACCTGCCCACCGCCGCCCCCGAGGGCCTGGCGCTGGCCGCCGTCCCCGAGCGCGAGGACGCCCGGGACGCCCTGGTCGCCGCCGAGGGCCTGACCCTGGACGAGCTGGTGGAGAAGCTGGCCGGCGCCGGCCGCCCGGCCCGGATCGGCACCGGCTCGCCGCGCCGGATGGCCCAGCTGAACGCCTGGGCCACCGCCCGCGGCGCCGCGCTGGAGACCGTCGCGATCCGCGGCAACGTGGACACCCGGATCGGCTACGTGACCAGCGGCGAGCTGGACGCGGTGGTGCTGGCCACGGCCGGCCTCAACCGGCTCGGCCGCAGCGCCGAGATCTCCCAGCACCTCGACCCGGAGCTGATGGTCCCGGCCCCCGGCCAGGGCGCGCTCGCGATCGAGTGCACCAGCGCCGACACCGACCTGACCGCCGCGCTCGCCGCCCTGGACCACGCCCCCACGAGGGTCGCCGTGGTCGCCGAGCGGGCCCTGCTGGCCACCCTGGAGGCCGGCTGTTCGGCTCCGGTGGCCGCGCTGGCCACCTGGGTCCGACCGAACGAACTGCGGCTGGAGGGCGTGGTCGGCGACCCCGACGGCGCCGCCCTGCTGAAGATGTCCGCCAACGGTCCGATCGTCCTCGACGAGACCGCCGAGCAGCACGCGACGGCCCTCGGCCGCGCGCTGGCCGCCCGGCTGCTCGACGCGGGCGCGGCCACCCTGATGGGGGAGCGAGCCCGATGAGCCCCACCGCCGCCACCGAAACCCCGTTCCCGGGCGGCCAGTCCGCCACCGGACGGTGCACCTTCCTGGGCGCGGGCCCCGGGGACCCGGGGCTGCTGACCCTGCGCGCGGTCGAGGTGCTGTCCTCGGCCGACATCCTGGTCGCCGACCCGCTGACCGCGGTCGCCGTGCGCACCCACTGCCCGGCCGGTGTGCAGGTGCACACCCCGGTCGCCGAGGGCGCGGACTTCAACCTGGCCCGGCTGGTCGCCGAGGCCGTGCGGGCCGGCAAGCACGTGGTCCGCACCGTCGACGGCGACCCGGGCCTGGACGGCTGCGCCGCCGAGGAGATGCTCAGCTGCGCCGGCGACGGCATCCCCTTCGAGGTGATCCCGGGCGTCGCCCAGTCGGTCGGCGTCCCGGCGTACGCGGGCGTCCCGCTGCGCGGCGCGGCCGGCACCGACGTGCGCTTCGTGGACGGCACCGCGCTGCTGGCCGGCAGCCCGGTGGACCTGGGCGCGCCGGAGACCACCCTGGTGGTCCGGACCACCCTGGGCCAGCTGCCGGCCACCGCGGGCGCCCTGGTCGCCAACGGCCGCAAGCCGGAGTCGGCGCTGAGCGCCACGCTCTCCGGCACCACCACCCGCCAGCGGACCTTCACCTCCACCCTGTCCGGCATCGCCGCCGACCTGAAGGCCGCCCGGGTGCTGCCCTCGCCGGTCTCCGCCCCGGTGGACCCGGCGACCTCGGTGATAGCCGTGGTGGGCGAGCAGGTCGCCCACCGGTCCTCGCACTCGTGGTTCGAGACCAAGCCGCTGTTCGGCTGGAACGTGCTCGTGCCGCGCACCAAGGAGCAGGCCACCGGCCTGTCCGAGCAGCTGCGCTCGTACGGCGCGGTGCCGCAGGAGGTGCCGACCATCGCGGTCGAGCCGCCGCGCACCCCGCAGCAGATGGAGCGGGCCATCAAGGGCCTGGTCACCGGCCGCTACGAGTGGATCGCCTTCACCTCGGTGAACGCGGTCCGGGCGGTCCGGGAGAAGTTCGAGGAGTACGGCCTGGACGCCCGCGCGTTCGCCGGGATCAAGGTCGCGGCGGTCGGCGAGACCACCGCGCAGGCCCTGGTGGACTTCGGCGTGAAGCCGGACCTGGTGCCCTCCGGCGAGCAGTCCGCGGCCGGCCTGCTGGAGGACTGGCCGCCGTACGACCCGGTGTTCGACCCGATCGACCGGGTGCTGCTGCCGCGTGCCGACATCGCCACCGAGACCCTGGTGGCCGGCCTGGTCGAGCTGGGCTGGGAGGTCGACGACGTGACGGCGTACCGGACGGTGCGCGCCTCGCCGCCGCCGGCCGAGACCCGTGAGGCGATCAAGGGCGGCGGCTTCGACGCGGTGCTCTTCACCTCGTCCTCGACCGTGCGGAACCTGGTCGGCATCGCGGGCAAGCCGCACAACGTCACGGTCATCGCCTGCATCGGCCCGGCCACCGCCAAGACCGCCGAGGAGCACGGCCTGCGGGTCGACGTGATGGCCCCGGCGCCGTCGGCGGCCGCGCTGGCCCAGGCGCTGGCAGACTTCGGGGCCAAGCGCCGCGACACCGCCACGGCCGCCGGCGAGCCGGTCTACCGGCCCAGCGAGCGCCGTCCGGGTTCGCGCCGCAAGGCCCGCTGACACCCTCGGGACCGGGGGCGGCGATCCGTCGCCCCCGGCACTGCACAACCGTTCGGAGAGAGAAGCCGTGTCCGCTGAATTCCCGTACGTACGCCCGCGCCGGCTGCGCCAGAGCCCGGCGATGCGCCGCCTGGTCGCCGAGACCCGGCTGCACCCGGCGGAGCTGATCCTGCCGCTGTTCGTCCGCGAGGGCGTCAGCGAGCCCGTCCCGGTCAGCTCCATGCCGGGCGTGGTCCAGCACAGCCGGGACACCCTGCGCAAGGCCGCGGTGGAGGCGGCCGAGGCGGGCCTGGGCGGCCTGATGCTGTTCGGCGTGCCGGCCGTGCAGGACGCCACCGGCAGCGAGGGCACCAACCCGGACGGCATCCTCCAGCAGGCGATCCGCGACGTGGTCGCCGAGGTCGGCGACGCCCTGGTCGTCATGTCCGACCTCTGCCTGGACGAGTACACCGACCACGGCCACTGCGGCGTGCTGGCCGCCGACGGCAGCGTGGACAACGACGCCACCCTGGAGCGCTACGCCGAGATGGCCCGGGTGCAGGCGGACGCGGGCGTCCACCTGGTCGGCCCGTCCGGCATGATGGACGGCCAGATCGGCGTGATCCGGCGGGCGTTGGACGAGGCCGGACACCAGGACGTGGGCATCCTCGCCTACACCGCCAAGTACGCCTCGGCGTTCTTCGGCCCGTTCCGCGAGGCGGTCGGCTCCTCGCTCAAGGGCGACCGCAAGAGCTATCAGCAGGACCCGGCCAACGCCCGTGAGGCGCTGCGCGAGCTGGAGCAGGACCTCGCCGAGGGTGCCGACCTGGTGATGGTCAAGCCGGCCATGGCCTACCTGGACATCCTGCGCCAGGTCGCCGACGCCTCCCCGGTGCCGGTCGCCGCGTACCAGGTGTCCGGTGAGTACGCGATGGTCGAGGCGGCCGCGGCGAACGGCTGGATCGACCGGGAGCGGATGATCATGGAGACGCTCACCTCGATCCGCCGGGCCGGGGCCGAGCAGATCCTCACCTACTGGGCGGTCGAGGCCGCCGCGATGCTCAAGTAGCCGGCGCCGCAAGGCAGGGCGTTCAAGTAGCAGGCGCAGGACAACGAGAAGGCCGGGCCGCTCCCCGTGGGGGCGGCCCGGCCTTCCGGGTTCTACTTCCAGCCGTTGATGTGCGCGAAGCCCTCGCCGCCGCCGATCACGTCGGTGGAGGTGGCGGCGCCGCCGCCGAAGCCGCCGGCGATGACGTCGCTGGTGTGGCCGACGCCGAAGCCCGCACCGGCCACGAACGGCTGGTCGCCCGAGGCGACGAACTCGCCGCCGCCCGCGAAACCGACGTGCGCGAACGCCGGGGTGGCGGCACCCGCGAGCGCCAGCGCGGCGGTGGCGGTCAGTGCGGCCTTGGCCAGCTTGCTCTTCATGGAAATGCCCTCTCTTTCGGAGCGCCCCGGCGGGCGCTGCCTCTGACACGTGATCACATCCGGCCGTTCGGGTCGGCGCCCCACGCGCCGGTCCGAACGCCCGCTCACCCGGCCGGTCCGCACCTGTTCGGCGGTCGGCCGGACACCTCGCCTGTGGCGCTCGTAGCGCCCGGAGGGCCCGGGGAGACGTACCTCCCCGGGCCCTCCGTCCGTGCCGTGCCCCTTGATCAGCCGATCAGGTGCGAAACGCCCGCGTCGCCCGAGGACTGGGTGTTCTGGCCGACGTTGCAGATCTGCTTCGGGGTGCTGTTCAGGATCGGCACCTCGACCGGAACCGCGACGCCGACCACGGCGACGGCGATGTTGTGGACCTCCGGCAGGCAGATGTTCGCGTTGTCCAGGGTGTGGAAGTTCGGGCTGCCGTTGCCGTGGGTGCCGGTCTGGTTGGTGCCACCGTTGCCCTGGACGGAGGTGGCGGCGCCGTCCGCGTCGACGATGGCGGAGGCCGAGCCGGCGGACATCGCGATGGCGGCGGCGGCCAGGCCGGCGGCGGCGAGGGACTTCTTGATCATTTCCGGTTTTCCTCTCGAGGGGTGAATCGGGGAGCGATTCGAAGGGTGGTTCAGGGGGAGTGCAGCTGGGGGAACGGTCAGCCGACCAGGTGGGACACGCCCGCGTCGCCGTGGCTCTGGGTGCCCTGGCCCTGGGTGCAGTACTGCTTGCCACCGCTGTTGGCGATCGGGACCTCGACCGGGACGGCCACGCCGAGCACGCCCACCGCGATGTTGTGGATCTCGGGGAGGCAGACGTTCGCGTTGTCCAGGAAGTGGAAGTTCGGGCTGTTGTTCCCGACCGTGCCGGTGAAGTTGGTGCCGCCGTTGCCCTCGATGGAGGCTGCGGCGCCGTCCGCGTCACCGATCGCCGAGGCGGGCGCGGCGGCGGCGGCCAGCGCGGCGACGGCCAGGCCGGCGGCGGCGAAAGACTTCTGGATCATGGGGAGATCCCTCTCTGAAATGCTCTTGGTTTCCGTGCGTACAACGCGTAGAACGCTCAGACCCGGTCTGCAGTCACTGACGTCCAGATCAAAGAATGACGGCACGGAAGGTTACGGGGATTTTTGAAAAGAGTCCGGGAGGCGCGTCGTAGGGTGGTTTCCGGTCGGATTATTAGGCCGAACCGGTTAACCGCCGCAATCCGTACCAGCGGTCACTCGTTGAGGCAGATTGCTTTCCGGCTGCGCCCCGCAGCCCCTCCCTTCAGGGATCTCCAGTACGGACAGGCAGAACGGTGAAAAGCATGAAGTTCTCCAAGCGGGCCGGCGCGATGCTGTTGGCGGTCGGTGCGGGCATGCTCGCCTCCCAGGGAGCGGCCGGCGCCGCCCCGGTCAGCCCCGACCAGGTCGGTGCCCTGGAGGACAAGCTGGCCACCCAGCAGGTCCCGGCGGACGTGCCGCTCACCCCGCTCGGCAGCCGCGTCACGGCCGGCATCCCGACCTCGCTGCTCCTGCCGCCGGCGCCCGGCCGCACCACCAGCACCGAGCTCATCCCGGACCGGCTGGTCCCCGAGCTGCAGACCGGGAAGGTCGGCCCGAGCGCCAAGGCCCAGTTGCCGCTCCCGCTGGTCGACCGGGGCGCCGACCTCGGCCAGGTGCTGCTGGAGGCCCCGGCCGCGCCGCTGCACGCCGACACCCCCGGCCTCGCCGTCGGCAAGCCGCTCGCCCTCGTCCAGGACGGCACCGGCCAGCTGGCCGACGGCCGGCTCAAGGTGGACGAGGTGGACCCGCGCCTGGTCACCGGCACCGTGCAGGCCGTCCCCGGGGCCACCGCCAGCCTCGGCGACGACGACCACCCGATCTCGGTCACCGACAAGGTGGGCGACCTGGCCGCGACCACCACCGCGACCACCACCGGCGTGGTGCAGCAGACCGGCCTGACCGACCTGACCCAGCTCTGAGCCCAGCGGCTCCGGGCACGGCGGAGCCCGGCACCCCGGACGCGACCGGGGTGCCGGGCTCCCGCCTGCGCCGGGCGGCTCAGCCCGGCAGCACGCCGGTCAGGCCGCCGACCAGCGGGAGGTCCCGGATGCCGCCGCCCGCGCTCAGCGGGCCGGTCAGCCCGCCGGTGCCGACCGGGGCCAGGCCCTGGTCGGGCTTGACGGTCGCGCCGTTGTTGAGCACGTCGGCCGAGGAGTTCGCCCACGGGTCCAGGCGCAGGTCCTTGACCGGCGCGAGCCCGTAGCCGAGGCCGGAGGTCGTCCCGTTCAGCGCCTGACCGACGTCGGTCTTCGCCAGCTTGGCCGGGCCCGACGCGGGGGCCGAACCGGTCGTGGTGGCGGCCTGTGCCGAACCCGCGCCGAGCAGCATCGTGGCGCCGACGGCGACGACCAGGCAGGCCCCGCTCTTCTTCGAAACCATGCGGATCACCCTTCGGTGGATCGGGGGCCCGGACGGCCACCGGCCGCCCGGGGATGCCGAACTGCCCCCCGGCCGGCTGGTCGGGGGGCAGTACGGCCGGAACGGGTGCCGATCGGGGATCAGCAGTCGTCCGCGGGCGGCGGGGGGAGCTCCACGTTGGCGCAGCTGTTGCCGAAGGCCGGGTTCAGCAGGCCGACGATGTTGATGGAGTTGCCGCACAGGTTGACCGGGATGTGCACCGGGATCTGGACCTGGTTGCCGGACACGACACCGGGGGAGCCGGCGGCCACGCCCTCGGCGCCGGAGCTGGCGGCGGCGGACCCGGCCGCGCCGAGCACCAGGCCGGCAGCGGCGGCGGAGAGGACGGCGGCCTTCTTCACGTTCTGCATGGGGGTTGATCTCCTCGATCACACACGGGTGGAGCGTGGCGCGCCCCCGCGGGGGGGGGGGCGGGGCAACGGGAATAAGGTGTGGCCCGTGGGGGGCCAGGCGGTTAAAGCGCCGGTGTCGCAC
>NZ_JBHXML010000123.1:0-13918 GCF_042720345.1 Kitasatospora sp. NPDC058478
CGATCCGACAACCGCTCACCCGCACACGACTTGACCTGCCCCACCCTCGCCACACCACAACCAACGAGACAGACACACCAAAGTCACTGGCATTGGGCCTAGCCCCGCTGGACCAGCTCGTCGTAGGTGCTGAGCACCTGGGCGACGGTGGCGGCCTCGTCCGGCCAGGTCTCGGCCTGCTGCCGGCCGGCCGCCACCAGCCGCTCGCGGCCCGCCGGGTCGGCCAGCAGCCCGCGCACCGCCCCGCCGATCGCGACCGGGTCGCCGGCCGGCACCAGCACGGCCGCGTCGCCGACCAGCTCGGGGATCCCGCCGACGGCGGTGGCGACCACCGGCACGCCGGCCCGCATCGACTCCTGCACCACCAGCGAGCGGGCCTCCCAACGACTGGCGACCACCACCACGTCGGCGGCCGCCAGCAGGTCGGGCACGTCGGTGCGGAAGCCGAGCAGCCGCACCGGCAGCTTCTCGGCGGCGACCCGCTCGCGCAGCCCGGCCGCCTCCGGCCCGTCCCCGGCGAGCAGCAGCAGCGGCTCCGGGTCCAGCACGGACAGCTCGCGGGTGGCGTCCAGCAGCAGCCCGAAGGCCTTCTGCGGGACGAGCCGGCCGACCGCCAGCACCAGCGGCCGGTCCGGGCCGTCGCCGAGCAGCGCGGCGCGCGCCGCGGCCCGGTCGAGCCGGCCCTCGGGCATCGGCGGGGCGGCCACCGGGCCGAGCCGGGCGTCGGTGGCGCCCAGCTCGCGGGCCCGGGCGACCAGGTCGGAGGAGGCGCCGAGGACGAGGTCGGCGGCGCGCGCGACCCGGCGCTCCATCAGCCGCTGCAGGCGGCGCTCCAGGCCGGTGGCCAGCAGCGCGTGGTGGGAGGTGACCACCAGCGGGGTCTCCGGGCGCAGGCCCGGGAAGCGGCCGGCGGTGCGCAGGGCGAGGTCGGCGAGCAGCCCGGCGCGCAGCCCGTGCGCGTGCACCACGTCGGCGCCGGTGAAGGCCCGGCGCAGCTCGCCGATCGCGGCGGCGTCACTGCGGGCGCCGGCGGTGGGGGTGATGTCGACGGTGTGGAACCTGGCGCCGGTGCGGGAGAAGCCGAACAGCGCGTCCGTGCCGGCCGGGGCGCACACCGTGACGATCACGCCGTGCGCGACGAGGCCCTGCGCCAGGGAGCGCACGTGGGCACCGATACCGCCGGTGCTGGCGGCCAGGACGAGTACCACGTGCAGCTGCCCCGGTTCTGGGGTGGCAGCGGCGGCCCGGGCGGCGGAATGGTCCACGTTCTCTCGCATCCGACTCGATCAGGTTCGCGCGCCGCTTCGCGAGGGTTGCCCGTCGGCGGCGCTCGGGACTGGAAAGCCAGTGTCCAGCCGCCACCATGCCAGGTCGGCGGCCCTCTTGGACAGTCGGCGCCACCGGGGGCGCGTCGCCTTCCGTCCGCAAGGGCCACCCGGCCCTGTCGGTGGGTCGGACGCCCCGGCCAGGGCCTGTCGCAGCAGGTCCGGCCGGGGGTTGCCGGACCCGCGTTAGCGGTGGCGCGGGGCCCGGGCGGCGGCCAGCAGTTCCTCGGCGTGGGCCCGGCCGAGCTCGGAGTCCTCCAGGCCGGCCAGCATCCTGGAGAGTTCGCGCACCCGCTCCTCGTCGTTCAGCACCTTGACGCCGCTGCGGGTCACGGTGCCGTCGTTGGTCTTCTCCACCACCAGGTGCCGGTCCGCGAAGGCGGCGACCTGCGGCAGGTGGGTGACCACCACGACCTGGGCGGATTCGGCCAGTTTGGCCAGCCGGCGGCCGATCTCGACCGCGGCCTTGCCGCCGACGCCCGCGTCCACCTCGTCGAACAGGTAGGTGGGGACGGGGTCGGCGCCCGCGAAGACCACCTCGACGGCGAGCATCACGCGGGACAGCTCACCGCCGGAGGCGCCCTTGGCGATCGGGCGGGGCTGGGCGCCGGGGTGCGGGGCGAGCAGCACCTCGACCTCGTCCACGCCGTGCGGGCCGTAGGCGACGGTGCGGCCGTCGACCTCGATCCCCGACAGGTCGTCGACCTGGGCGATCGAGAAGGTCACCCGGGCGTGCGGCATCGCCAGTTCGGCGAGTTCGGCGGAGACGGCGTCGGCGAAACGCCCGGCCGCGGCCTGCCGGGCGCCCGACACCTCGGCCGCCAGCTCGGCCAACTCGGCCCGCAGCGCGGTCTCCTGGGCGCCGAGCTGGTCGATCCGGTCGTCGTCGCCGTCGAGTTCGGCGAGCCGGGCGGAGCCGGCCTCGGCCCAGGCGAGCACCTCGGCGAGGGAGTTCTCCGGGCCGCCGTACTTGCGCAGCAGCTGGGCCAGGACGGCCCGGCGGTCCTCGACGGCGGCGAGCCGGACGGGGTCGGCGTCCAGGTCGTCCGCGTAGCCGGCCAGGTCGCCGGCCACGTCGGCGAGCAGGTAGCCGACCTCGTTGAGGCGGTCGGCGAGGCCGGCGAGGCGCTCGTCGTGGTGGCGCACGGCGTCCAGGGCGCGGCGGGACTGCGCGAGCAGGGTGCCCGCGTCCAGTGCCTCCGGGTCGGCCGGGTCGCCGGCCAGGGCGGCGTGGGCGAGGGTCGCGGCGGAGGACAGCGCGTCGGCGTGGCCCAGCCGCTCGGCCTCGGCGGCCAGCTCCGTGTCCTCGCCGGCCACCGACTCGGCGGCGGCGATCTCGTCCAGGCCGAAGCGCAGCAGGTCGGCCTCCTGCGCGCGCTCACGGGCCCGGGTGGTCAGCTCCTCCAGGGTGGCCGAGACCTCGCGCAGGCTCCGGTAGGTCTCCCGGTAGCGGGCCAGCGGCTCGGCCACCGCCTCGCCCGCGTAACGGTCCAGCGCGCCGCGCTGGCGGGCCGGGCGCAGCAGCCGCTGCTGGTCGGTCTGGCCGTGCACGGCGATCAGTTCCTCGCCGAGTTCGGTGAGCAGCCCGACCGGGACGGCCCGACCGCCGACGTACGCCCGGGAGCGGCCCTCGGCGGAGACGGTCCGGCTGATCAGCAGGGCGCCCTCGTCCAGTTCGGCCCCGGCCTCGGCCGCGCGGATCGCCGCCGGGGAGCCGGGGGGCAGCTCCAGCCGGCCCTCGACGACGGCGCGTCCGGCCCCGTTGCGCACCAGGCCCGGGTCGGCGCGGCCGCCGAGCAGCAGGCCGAGGCTGGTCACGACCATGGTCTTTCCGGCGCCGGTCTCACCGGTCACGGCGGTGAAGCCGGGGGCGAGTTCGACCACCGCGTCGTCGATGACCCCAAGATCCCGTATCCGCATCTCGTCCAACACGGAGACGACCTTACGAGGTTCCACCCCCGGCGCGCGACGAGCGGCAACGCCGCGCGGCAACTCCGTGCCCGGAAGTTCACCCCTTCCGGGGCGTTTGCCCGGGTCCCGGCACCGTGCACCACGGCAGGAAGATCTGCACCAGCGGGCCGATCGCCAGTGCGTACGCGACCGTGCCGACCCCGGCGGTGCCGCCCAGCAGGACGCCGGCGGCCAGTACCGTCACCTCGATGCCGGTGCGGATCAGCCGCAGCGAACGCCCGGTGCGCCGGTGCAGGCCGGTCATCAGGCCGTCGCGCGGGCCGGGGCCCAGGCGGGCACCGATGTAGAGGCCGGTGGCCAGGCCGTTGAGCAGGATCGCGGCGGCCATCAGCGCGATCCGGGCGGGCAGCCCGTGCGGGCCGTCGACCAGCCGCAGCGTGAGGTCCATCGAGGCGCCCAGCACCAGCACGTTGGCGACGGTGCCGACGCCCGGGCGCTGGCGGATCGGGATCCACAGCAGCAGGACCAGGGCGCCGCAGATGGTCACCCAGGTGCCCACCGAGAGGCCGGCGACGCGTTGCAGGCCCTGGTGGAAGACGTCCCACGGGTCGAGGCCGAGGCCGGAGCGCAGCATCAGCGCCATGCTCGCGCCGTACAGGTAGAGGCCGACGGCGAGCTGCGGGATCCGGCGGCCCAGGGCGTGGGTGTCGCCGAGCACCCGGGCGGCGAGCGGGGGCCGGGCGGCCTCCGGGGCGGGTTCGGGCGTGGTCGTGGGCGTGGTCGTGGTGGCCATCGGGCGCTCCTGCGGGTGGTGCTGCACCCCGGGCGGCCCCGGCGGTGGCGGACTCGACGGCCGCACTGCCATGATGGTCAGGCCAATAGAGCCCGCTCCAGGGCCAATTTCGAGCAAGTGGACTGATCAGCCTTGGCCGACTGGCACACCACCGTCACCCCGCCCGCGCTCGCCCGGCTGCTCGCCGCCGCCCGGCTGCCCGAGCCGGCCACCGCCCGCCGCCCCGCCTACCGGACCCTCGCCGGGCAGATCCGGCTGCTGGTCACCGAGGGCCGCCTGCCGGTCGGCGCCCGGCTGCCCGCCGAGCGCGAACTCGCCGGCGCCCTGGAGCTGAGCCGCACCACCGTCGCCACCGCCTACGAGACCCTGCGCGCCGACGGCTACCTGCTCAGCCGCCGCGGCGCCGGCAGCTGGACCACCCTGCCCGACGGCGCCCCGCCGCCCAGCGACGCGCTGCACCCCGTCCCCCCGGACGAGCAGGGCCGCACCCTGGACCTCGGCGTCGCCGCCCTGCCGGCCCCGCAGCCCTTCCTCGGCGAGGCCGCCGTCCGGGCCGTCGAGCAGCTGCCCTGCTACGCCGCCGGGCACGGCCACTACCCCACCGGCGTCCCGGTGCTGCGCGAGGCCCTCGCCCGCCGCTACACCCAGCGCGGCCTGCCCACCACCCCCGACCAGATCCTCGTCACCACCGGCGCGATGGGCGGGCTGCACCTGGTCCAGCGGGCGCTGATCGGCCGCGGCGACCGCGTCGCCGTCGAGGCGCCCAGCTACGCCCACACCCTCCAGGCGCTCCGGATCACCGGCGCCCGCCTGGTGCCGGTGCCGTACGGCTACCGCCCCCAGCCCGAGTGGGACCTCACCGAGTGGCGCGGGGTGCTGCGCGGGGCCGCGCCCAAGGTCGCCTACGTGATCCCGGACTTCCACAACCCGACCGGCGCACTGATCGGCGAGGAGCAGCGCCGCGAGCTGCTGGCCGCCGCCCGGGCCGCCGGCAGCGTCGTCCTGGTCGACGAGACCACCGCCGAACTCGGCTGGGGCGTACCGGAGTCCGTCCCGCTGCCGCGCCCGATGGCGGCGCTGGACCGGTCCGCCCAGGTGGTCACCGTCGGCTCGGCCAGCAAGCTGCTCTGGGGCGGCCTGCGGATCGGCTGGGTCCGGGCCGCGCCCGCGCTGGTGCGCCGGCTGGCCGCCGACCGGGTCTACAGCGACGTCGGCACGCCGGTCCTGGAGCAGCTGATCGCCGCCGAACTGCTGGGCGAGCCGCTGCCCGCCGTCCGGGCGCACCAGTTGGACCGGCTGCGGGCGACGGCGCACGCCTTCGCCGCCGCACTGCCCGAGCACCTGCCGGGCTGGTCGTTCACGCCGCCGCCCGGCGGGCTCTCGCTCTGGGTGTCCACCGGCGGGCTGTCCGGCGCGGCGCTGGCCCGGTCCGGGGAACGCGCCGGGGTGAGGATCGCCTCGGGCAACCGGTTCGGCTCGGACGGCGCGTTCGAGCACCACGTCCGGATCCCGCTCACCGTGCCGGCCCCGGCCGTCCCCGCCGCCGTGCAGCGGCTCGCCGAGACCGCCGCCCGGGCGACGGCGGGCGGCCGGTACGGGCCGCCCGGCGACACCCCGCCGCTGGCGATCTGACCAGCGGCCCGACGGGCCGTCAGCAGTGGGTGTTCGCCCGCCCGCGCCAACCCGTCACCGGCAGCGCGAACTTGGCCACCAGCCGGTCGGTGAACGGCGCCCGGTGCAGTCTGGCCAGGCGCACCGGGGTCTGCCCCCGGCGGACCTCCACCCGTGCGCCGGCGGGCAGTTCGACCGTGCGTCGCCCGTCGCACCAGAGCACGCCGTGCGGGGTCTTGGGCTGCACCTCGACGGCCAGCACCGAATCCGGCGAGGTCACCAGCGGGCGGGCGAACAGCGCGTGCGCGGAGATCGGCACCATCAGCAGCGCCTCCACCTCCGGCCACACCACCGGCCCGCCGCCGGAGAACGCGTACGCGGTGGAACCGGTCGGCGTCGCGCACACCACGCCGTCGCAGCCGAAGTTGGAGACCGGGCGGCCGTCCACCTCCGTCACCACCTCCAGCATCCGCTCCCGGGACGCCTTCTCGATCGACGCCTCGTTCAACGCCCAGTCCTGGTGCACCACATCGCCGTTGGTGCGGACGATGACGTCGATCGTCATCCGCTCCTCGACCTCGTAGTCGGCGTCGACCACCCGCTCGACCACCACGGCCAGATCGTCCCGCTCGGCCTCGGCGAGGAACCCGACCCGGCCCAGGTTGATCCCGAGCATCGGCAGCCCGTGCTCGCGGGCCAGCTCCGCCCCGCGCAGCAGCGTCCCGTCCCCGCCGGCGACCAGGATCAGCTCGCAGCCGTCCGCCGCGCCCGGCCCCCCGGCCACCTTCTCGACCCCGTCCGGCAGGTCCAGGTCCAGCGCCTCGGAGGCGAGCAGTCTGATCCGGATGCCCGCCTTCAGCAGCCCGTGCACCAGGGCCTCGACGCTGCGCAGCGCCGCCGCCCGGCCGGTGTGCGCGATCAGGAAGACCGTACGTTCTTCATCGCTCATGCCGCTGCCCTCTCCCTCACGCCTGCCGGGTCGCCTTCGGCCCCGGTACGGCCGCGTCACACAGCATGACGGACCGGACGCCCCCACAGCACCCTATCGGGGCCCCTCCGCGACGGCCCGGTCCGCCTCGGCGGGATCCAGCTGCGGGGCGTCCCGGCGCAGCCACAGGAAGTACTCCACGTTCCCGGACGGGCCCGGCAGCGGGCTCGCGGTGACGGCGCGCACGCCCAGCCCGAGCCCCCACGCCTGCCCGGCGACCTGGCGCACCATCTCGGCACGCAGCTGCGGGCTGCGCACCACCCCGCCGCTGCCCAGACGCTCCTTGCCGATCTCGAACTGCGGCTTGACCATCAGCACCAGGTCCGCGTCCCCGGCCGCGCAGGCGGCCAGCGCGGGCAGCACCAGGCCCAGCGAGATGAACGACAGGTCGCCGACCACCAGGTCGACCGGGGTGCCGCCGATCAGCTCCAGGGTCAGCTCCCGGACGTTGGTGCGGTCCATCACCGTCACCCGCTCGTCGCTCTGCAGCGACCACGCGAGCTGCCCGTAGCCGACGTCCACCGCCAGCACGCCGACCGCGCCGGCCCGCAGCAGGACGTCGGTGAAGCCGCCGGTGGAGGCGCCCGCGTCCAGCGCCCGGCGGCCCTCGACCACCAGGCCCTGCGGGACGAAGGCGGCGAACGCCCCGGCCAGCTTGTGCCCGCCGCGCGAGACGTAGTCGGGATCGTTGTCGTCCTTGGCCACCACGACCGCCGCCGAGGTCTCCACCTGGGTGGCCGGCTTGGTCGCGGTGGTGCCTCCGACGGTCACCCGGCCGGCCGCGATCAGCTCGGACGCGTGCTCACGCGACCGGGCCAGCTTGCGGCGGACCAGCTCCGCGTCGAGTCGGCGTCGTGCCACTGCCACTGGTGTTTCAGCTCCTACGAGTCCTGCGGGTCGTTCCAGGGTCATTCCTGGTCGAGCGCGGCCAGCGTGTCGGCCAGCCGCTGGTGAACATCTTCGTACACCTCGACGTGTGCCTCGGCCGGGACCCCGTCCAGGGCCTCCAGCCGGGCCAGCCCGGCGTCCACCACGGGGTGGCCGGTCGGGGTCTGTTCCACGCCGAGCGGTTCGACGGCTTCAGCTGGTCCGGTCATCGGGCTTCTTCGTGCTGGTGGCCTTGCGGACGGTGGTCTTCTTCGTCGCCGTGCGCTTCGCGGGCGCCTTGGGCTGCGCGGCCGGCTCGGCGGCGGCCTGCTGCGCGGTGGCGGTCTTCTTGACGGCCGTCTTGCGCACGGTCGTCTTCTTGGCGGCCGTCTTCTTGGCCACCGGCTTCTTGGCGGCCGCCTTCTTCGCCGGGGACTTCTTCGCCCCGGCCCGGCCCGCCGCCGGGGCCTTCTCCGTCGGGGCCTTCTCCGTCGAGGTCTGCTCCGTCGCCGGGGACTTCTTCACCGGGGTCCGCTTCGCGGCGGCCTTCCCCGGTAGCGACGGCCGTACCGGCGGGACGGGCGGGTCGACCTCGACCGGCTCGTCCACCTCCACCCGTTCGGCCACTATCGGCTCCCCCGCCGCCGGGGCCGCCGGCTGCTCGTCCGCCCGCTCCCAGCCGCGCCCGAACAGGTCGTCCGCCCGGGGCGCCGGCGTCGGCTCCGCCGCCTCGTCGACCCCGGCCGACCGCACCGCGGGCTCGGCCTCCTCCTCGACCTCGCGCAGCTTGCTCTCCAGGTAGGCGAGCACCACGCCGACCTTCATCACCTGGTCGCCGACCTTCTCGAAGGCCTTCTCCACCTCGCCGCGCGCCACCCCGACGGCCAGGTCCACCCCGGCCCGCCCGGCGGTGACCGCCTCCTCCGCCAGCGTCTGCAGCGTCTTCGCCGACGGCGGGAACTGCCCGCCGAGCCGACGCTCGACCTCGGTGACGTCGACCCCGGTCCGCTCCAGGATCACGGCCGCCGTCCCGACGACCCGCTTGCCGACCTCCTCCGCCAGCCCGGCGGCGACCTCCACCACTCCCCGCACCGTCCTCGGCAGCATCCGGGTGCCTCCTTAGCGCCTGCGCGCATCGCTCCGTCGCCGTCGGTGCCCGGGCCGATCCGGGCACCCCACGGACGACGCTACCGCCAAAACCCGCCTGCGGTACCGTGGCCCGGCAGGGACCATCGCCGTCACCTGCCGCAACCACCAGGGAACCCAGGGAGGGGAACCACCGCCATGGCCAACGCCGAGGAGTGCCGCGAGGCGCTGGAACAGCTCAGCCGGAACATGGCGAAGTCCACCGGTGACGTCCGCAAGGCGGCCGCCCTCGACCGCTCGCTCAGCTGCCGGATCACCGACCTCGACCTGACCTTCACCGGCCAACTGCGCGACGGCCGGATCCACGACCTCGCCTCGGCCCCCGGCGCCCCGGCCGAGAAGGCGGCGATCCGGCTCACCATGAGCAGCGACGACCTGGTCGCCGTGGTCTTCGGCGGGCTCAACTTCGCGTCCGCCTGGGCGGGCGGCCGGATCCGGCTGGAGGCGGGCTTCCGCGACCTGCTGCGGCTGCGCACCCTGCTCTGAACCCGGCCGCCGTGGTCCTTCCCTCTTGGCCCCGAATACTCCGGACCCGAGCGCCCTCGCCTTGAGCGTCCTGGCCCCGACCGCCCTCGCCTTGAGCGCCGTGCGGCGGCTCAGAACCCCAGCTCGGCCAGGGCCTTGCGCCCGTCGGCCGGTGCGCCGTCCGCGTCCAGCGCCGTCCACGCCGCCGCGCACAGCGCCCGCAGACCGTCCCAGCGGTCCCCGCCGCCGTCCAGCCGCAGCACGCCACCGGCGGCCGACGCGACCCAGCCGCCGCAACCGAAGCCGTCCGCCCCGGTCGTGACCGCCGGGTGCGGCTCCAGCAGCCCGCGCAGGTCCGCCGACAGGTAGGTCGGCCGGTGCTCGGCCGGGGCCGCCAGCAGCTGCGCCGGGGTGGTCACCCCGGTGAACACCAGCAGGCTGTCCACCCCGCCGTTGAACGCGCCCTCGATGTCGGTGTCCAGTCGGTCGCCGACCACCAGTGGCCGCCGCGCGCCGGTCCGCAGCACGGTCTCCCGGTGCATCGGCGGCTGCGGCTTGCCCGCCACCACCGGGTCCACCCCGGCGGCCGCCCGCACCGCCGCCACCAGCGTCCCGTTGCCGGGCGCGATGCCACGCGCGGTCGGGATGGTCAGGTCGGTGTTGGAGGCCACCCACGGCAGCCCCTGCTGCACCGCGTACGCGGCCTCCGCCAGCTGCGCCCAGCCGACCGACGGGTCGTAGCCCTGGACCACCGCGAGCGGCTCCTCGGCCAGCGAGCGGACGGCGACCAGCCCGCGCTCGGCCAGTGCTTCCTCCAGCCCCGGACCGCCCACGACCAGCACCTTCGCCCCGGCCGGCACCTGCTCGGCGACCACCCTGGCGGCTGCCTGCGCCGAGTTGATCACGTCGGCCGGCTCGGCCGGCACGCCCAGCCCGGTCAGGTGCTCGGCCACCACCCGCGGCGGGCGGGAGGCGTTGTTGGTCACGTACGCGAGCCGCATCCCGGCCGTCCGGGCGGCGGCCAGCGCGTCCACGGCGTGCTCGATCGCGTGCGGGCCCGCGTAGACCACGCCGTCCAGGTCCAGCAGCGCCGTGTCGTACGCCTCGGTCAACGGCTGCTCGCTGCCGCCGGGGGCGGTCCGTCGCACGGTGGTGGTCGGTGCGGTCATGGCTGCGCTACCTCATTCACTGCGTCGTTCGCTTCCTCGGGTGCCCCCGAGCGGGTCGGCCCTTGAGCCGGTGGGCCCCGAGCCGGTCAGACCTCGTCGTCCGCACCGGCGTCGCCCGTCGGCGCCCCGTCCGGGCCCGGTGGGGGCGCCAGGTACCCGGGTGCCCCGGGCAGCAGCGGCCCGAACGCCCCGGCGCGGGCCGCCAGGGTCGCCCTGGTCTGCCGCAGCGCCGCCTGGTAGTGCTCGGTGCCCGGCCGCATGGCCACGGCCAGCGCCAGGTGCTCGGCGGACGTCTCGAAGTCGCCCAGCCGGGCCGCCGCGACGCCCCACCCGAACTGAGCGTAGTCGTCCGACGGATCGGCCAGCGCGACGGCCCGGAAGTTCTCCAGCGCCGCCGCGTACGAACCGGTGTCGAACTGGGCCCGCGCCAGCGTCTCCCGGATGCTGCGCGACTGCGGCTCGGCCGCCGCCGCCCGGACCAGCAACTGCTCGGCGGCCGCCGCGTTGCCCTGGGCCAGCAGCCTCCCGCCGCGCCGGAACCAGTCGTACACGTCCCCGGTCGGCTCGCCGGAACGCCCCTGCGCCGGCACGCCGCCGTGCACCTGCGCACCCCCGCCACCGGCGCCGTCCAACCCGCCCTGCTCGGCCGGGCCGCTGCCGTCCAGCCGTTCCTGCCCGTCGTCCATGCGGTACCTCGCCCTCGGTCGCACACCCGTCCCACAGGTCAGCACGGGTATTCCGATCTCTCAACAACGCGTACCCGGTTACGATGCCCAGAATGAGCACACCCAGTGCAGAAGACGGAGTCGAGACTCCCGAGGGCGGCCCCGGCGATCCCGGGCACGTCGCCACCGCAGGCCTGTCCCTGTCACCCTTCCAAGGCCTGCGCTACGTCCCCGATCGGGTCGGCGCGCTGGCTGCGGTCATGTCACCGCCGTACGACGTCGTCGACCCCGGCCGTCGGCTCGACCTGGAGACCGCCGACCCGCACAACGTGGTCCGGCTGATCCTGCCCAGGCCCGAGCCCGAGGACGCCGGCGACCGGCCCGACCGCGACACCAAGTACCGGCACGCCGCCCGGCTCCTGGCCGCCTGGCAGCGCGAGGGGATCCTCGCCGCCGACCCGGCGCCCGCGCTCTACGTCTACGAGCAGCGCGTGCCAGCCACCGGCGACTCCCCCGAGCTGCTTCAACGCGGACTGATCGGCGCCCTCGCGGTGAGCGGTCGCGAGGCCGGCGTGGTCCTCCCCCACGAGGACGTGATGCCGCGGCCGGTCGCCGACCGGGTCGGCCTGATGCGCACCACCCGGGCCAACCTCGAACCGCTGCTGCTCACCTACCGCGGCAGCGGCGGCGCCTCCGGCGTCATCGAGCGGACCGTCCAGGGCGAGCCACTGCTCTCCACGGCCACCAGCGACGGCACCCACCACCGCCTCTGGGCCGTCGCCGACCCCGCCGAGATCGCCGAGATCAGCCGCGACCTCGCCACCTGCCGGGCCCTGATCGCCGACGGCCACCACCGCTGGGAGATGTACCTCCGCCTCCAGCGCGAGCACCGCCACCTGCCGCGCAGCCCGTGGGACCGCGGCCTGGTGCTCCTGGTGGACACCGCCCGCTACCCGCTGCGGGTCCGGGCCATCCACCGGGTGCTGTACCGGCTGCCGGTGGCCGAGGCGCTGGAGAGGCTCGGCGACCAGTGGAAGGTCAAGGAGGTCCCCGGCCCGCTGACCGCCGCCCTCCAGGCCCTCGCCGAACAGAAACGGCACGGCGGCAACGGCTTCATACTGACCGGCGGGGACGGCGTGTACTGGCTGCTCGGCGAGCCCGAGGAGGCACTGCTCGACGCCACCGTGCCGCACGACCGGCCCGAGGAGTGGCGCCATCTGGACGCCACCGTCCTGCACGCCACCCTGCTCGACCGCACCTGGCACGTCCCCGACGGCCCGGACGACATCGGCTACCTGCACACCGCCGCAGCCGCCGAGCAGGAGGCCGCGCGCACCGGCGGCACCGCCGTCCTGCTGCACCCGGTCCGGGAGAGCGTGGTCCGCAGACTCGCCGAACAGGGCGTCACCATGCCGCGCAAGTCCACCTCCTTCGGGCCGAAGCCGGCCACCGGACTGGTGCTGCGCAACCTCGAACTGGGCTAGGTTCCCCCGCCGAAACGCGAAGAGGCCCTGCCCGCTTCCCCTTGAATTTCAGGGGAAGCGGGCAGGGCCTCACTCGTCGGTCGGAACCGCTCAGCTGCGGGCGTCGCCCTTGGCCTCGGCGTCAGCCTTCGCCTCGTCCTTGGCCTCGTCCTTGGCCTCGGTGGCGCGCGCGGGCACCACGCCGTCGAACTCCTCGTCGATCTCGAGGTCGTCCTCGTCGTAGTACTCCTCGACGTTCTCCTCGTCCTCGAAGATCACGCGGTCGTCGGAGGCCTCGCCGCCGCGCTTCTTCGCCGGGGCGTCGGCCTGCTCGAACTCCTCCTCAGCCATCTCCGGGTCGAGCGCGTCCACGAACTCCACGCCGTCGATCTCGGCCAGGCGCTCCGCCGCGTTGGTCGTGCCCTCGGTGTCGGCCTCGGCCGCCTTCGCGAACCAGTCACGGGCCTCGTCGCCACGGCCGGCCGCGATCAGCGCCTCGCCGTAGGCGTACCGGAGACGCGCGGTCCACGGGTGCACGGCGCTGGAAGCCAGCTCCGGGCTCTGCAGGGTCACCACGGCCGCGTCGAACTGCTCCATGTCGGAGCGGGCGCCGGCGGAGACCAGACGCATCTCGACCTGGCCGGCCTTGTCCAGCTGCTTCACCTCGGGCTCACCGGCCATCGCCAGGGCCCGCTCCGGACGGCCCAGACCGCGCTCGCAGTCGGCCATCACCGGCCACAGGTCCGCACGGCCGGTCATCCGACGGGCGGCACGGAACTCGGTCAGCGCCTCGGAGTACCGCTGCGTCATGTAGGAGGCGAAACCGGCCGCCTCACGGACGGCAGCCACGCGGGAGGCCAGACGGAGCGCGACGCGGGAGAACTGGTAGGCCTCCTCCGGCTCGGTGTCGAGCAGGCGGGCCACCATCACCAGGTTGCGGGCGACGTCGTCCGCGAGCGTCTTGGGAAGGCTCTTGAGCTCCTGGCGCACGTCCCCGTCCAGCTCGAAGCCGGTGACGTCCTCCGGGATCGGCAGGCGCTTGACGGGCTCGTAGTTGCCGCGACGGTCGTCGTAGCCACCCCGGTCGTCACGGCGGTCGTCGCGGTTGAAACCACCGGACGGGCGGTCGCCACGGTCGCGGTTGAAGCCACCGCCGGAGGGGCGGTCGTCACGGCGGAAGCCGCCGCGGTCGCCGCCACGGTCGTCGCGGTTGAAACCACCCGAGGGGCGGTCGCCACGGTCGCGGTTGAAGCCGCCACCGGAGGGGCGGTCGTCACGACGGAAGCCGCCACGGTCGCCACCACGGTCATCGCGGTTGAAACCACCACCGGACGGGCGGTCGTCACGACGCGGACGGTCGTCACGGTCACGGTTGAAGCCACTCGGACGGTCATCGCGACGGAAACCGCCACCACCGGACGGGCGGTCGCCACGGTCGCGGTTGAAGCCGCCACCGGAGGGGCGGTCGTCACGACGGAAGCCGCCACGGTCGCCACCACGGTCATCGCGGTTGAA
>NZ_JBHXML010000123.1:14017-14190 GCF_042720345.1 Kitasatospora sp. NPDC058478
CACCACCCGAGGGGCGGTCGCCACGGTCACGGTTGAAACCGCCACCCGACGGACGGTCGTCACGACGCGGACGGTCGTCACGGTCGCGGTTGAAGCCACCGCCGGAGGGGCGGTCGTCACGGCGGAAGCCGCCGCGGTCGCCGCCACGGTCGTCGCGGTTGAAACCACCCGAG
>NZ_JBHXML010000124.1:0-14101 GCF_042720345.1 Kitasatospora sp. NPDC058478
CCCGGCGGGGCGGGGGGCATCACGGGGTTTTTGCCCTCCCCACCCCCCGCTGTCCGACTACACCCACCGGGGGTGGCGCCCCTCGCCGGCGGCCCCCCACCGCCGTTTCGTCATGATTCGCCGTGCCGCCGGGCGACGGAGGCCGGGCCCGTTGCGGGGTCCTCCTCGTCCCGGTGGGGCCGGTGCGGCAGGATGTCCGGCATGACGTCGAGCGATCGTGACGAATCCGCAGGGCCGGCCGGGCCCGGCGACGCCGCAGGGCCGGTCGGGCCGGCCGTCGCCACGGCCGCGCCGCCGGTCAACACCGTGGTCGTCCCGGCCGACGAGGACCCGGTGGCGGCGGCCGGCAGCGAGGTGATCGGCGGCCCGCCGGGCCGCCGGGCGCTGCTGGGCGTCTCCTGGTGGATCCCGGCGCGCTTCCTGGCGCTGGCGGTGATCGTGGTCTCGGTGCTCGGCATGGTGCAGAAGGCGCCCTGCTACAACCAGGCCTGGTTCCAGCCGGGTTCGCCGCAGTACATCCACGCCTGCTACAGCGACATCCCGCACCTGTTCTCCGGCCGCGGCTTCTCGGCCGGGCTGCACCCGTACGTGGACCGCATCCCGGGCACCTCGGGGGATCTGCAGTACCTCGAATACCCGGTGCTGACCGGCCTGTTCATGCAGGTCGCGGCCTGGCTGACGCCCGGCGCCGGCACCTCGCAGGACCAGGAGCGGTGGTTCTGGGCGATCAACGCGGGGCTGCTGATGGCCTGCGCGGTGGTCGCCGTGGTGGCGCTCTCGCGCACCCACCGCCGCCGCCCCTGGGACGCCCTGCTGTTCGCGCTCGCGCCCGTCCTGCTGCTGAACGGCACGGTCAACTGGGACCTCCTCGCGGTCGCGCTGGCCGCCGTGGCGATGGCCTGGTGGTCCGGTTCCCGGCCCGGCTGGGCGGGTGTCTTCATCGGCCTGGCCACCGCGGCCAAGCTCTACCCGGTGCTGTTGCTCGGCCCGCTGCTGGTGCTCTGCTGGCGGGCCGGGAAGTGGCGTGAGTTCCGGGTGATGCTGGCCGGCGCGGTCGGCTCCTGGCTGCTGGTCAACCTGCCGATCATGGCGGCCAACTGGCAGGGCTGGTCGACCTTCTACGTGTTCAGCAAGCACCGCGCCGAGGACTACGGCTCGTTCTGGCTGATCCTGATGCAGAGCCGGGGCACGGGGCTGGCCGACCTCGACCTCTACATCGGCGTGCTGATGGTCCTCGGCTGCCTGGCCATAGCGTGGCTCGGCTTCACGGCGCCCCGCCGCCCGCGCTTCGCGCAGCTGGCCTTCCTGGTGGTCGCCCTGTTCGTGCTGGTCAACAAGGTGTACTCGCCGCAGTACGCGCTCTGGCTGCTGCCGCTCGCGGTGCTGGCCCGGCCGCGCTGGCGGGACTTCCTGATCTGGCAGGCCTGCGAGGTGCTGTACACCCTGGGAATCTGGTCCCACCTGGGCTTCGTCACCGGGCCCAAGCAGCACGGGATCGGCGAGGCCTGGTACCACTTCGCGGTCGTGCTGCACCTGCTGGGCACGCTCTACCTGGTGGTCATGGTGGTCCGCGACGCCCTGCAGCCGGACCGCGACCCGGTGCGCTGGGACGGCAGCGACGACCCGTCCGGCGGGGTGCTCGACCGGGCCCCGGACGTGTTCGTGCTCGGCACCGCCCGGACGCTGCGCGAGGAGGAGAGCTACGCCGGATACGCGCCGGCCGGCTCCGAGCAGTGGCTGGACGAGCCGGAACTGCCGGAGCCGGCCGAGAAGGCGTAGGCGCTTCAGTCGTTCTAGGGCCGGACAGGGCCTAGCGGTCCACCACGCGGTCGAAGTGCGTGGTGGTGTGCCGGACCTGGAGGCCGAGCTCCTCGCCGATCGCGGGGGGCTTGGTCTCGCCGTCCAGGAACAGCAGCGAGACCTGCATGTGCGGCGGCTCGGCGAACCAGAGCTGCTTGCCGGCCCAGTGGAACGGCGACTTGGTCTTGTTGACGGTCGCCAGGCCGGCCCGGGCGATGCCCTTGGCCCGGGAGGCCATGGTCTGCACGTACTTGGGCGCCTCCAGGCCGATGCCGTGCGCGGTGCCGCCGGCCACCACCACGATGTGGCCGTCGGCCGGCGCCGGGTGCTGGCGGTAGCCGTAGCGGTCGCCCTTCTTCACCGGGGTGACGTCCAGCACCGTGGCCCGGACCTCCAGCGCGCCGTGGTCGCCCAGCCAGAGCCGGGTGCCGATCCGGGCCCGGAAGACGATGTCCGGGTAGCGCTGGGCCAGCTGCTCCATGCCGGCCGCGCCGAGGTGGCTGACGTACACGGTGTGCACCGGCACCCCGGCCGCCCGGGCGGTGTCCACCCAGTGGACGACCTCCTCGGTCGGGCTGGAGCCGTCCGGCCGGTCCATCGGCAGGTGCAGCGCCAGGCCCTCGAAGGCGACGCCGTCCAGCTCGGCGGCGACGGCCGTGAGGTCGGCGGCGCTCACCCCGTGGCGGCGCATGGAGGTCATGCACTCCACCACCACCCGGGCGCCGCGCAGCGCCCGCAGCGCGTCCAGGTTCGCCACCGTCCGGATCACCCGGGCGTGCGGCAGCGGCAGCGCCTCCTCGCCGACCCGGTACGGGGTGAGCACCAGCAGCTCGCCGCCGTACCACTCGGCGGCGTCGGCCGCCTCGTACGCGGTGCCGACGGCCAGCACACCGGTGCCCAGCAGCGTCGCCTCCTCGGCCAGCCGGTGGTTGCCCAGGCCGTAGCCGTTCCCCTTGGCGACCGGCACCAGGCCGGGGAACTCGGCGAGGACGGAGCGCTGGTGGGTGCGCCAGCGTTCGGTGTCGAGGTAGAGCGACAGCGTCATCGGGTCAGCCTCCTCAGCGGCGGGACATGTAGAGGTCGAGGGCCTTGTGCAGCAGCTTGTTGAGCGGGAAGTCCCACTCGCCGAGGTACTCGGCGGCCTGGCCGCCGGTGCCGACCTTGAACTGGATCAGGCCGAACAGGTGGTCGTTCTCGTCCAGGGTGTCGCTGATGCCGCGCAGGTCGTACACGCCGCCGCCGAGCGCGTAGGAGTCGCGCATCATCCGCCACTGGATCGCGTTGGACGGCTTGACCTCGCGCTTGTGGTTGGCCGAGGCGCCGTAGGAGTACCAGACGTGCTCGCCGACCACCAGCATCGTGGTCGCGGCCAGCGGCTCGCCGTCGTGGTAGGCGATGTAGAGCCGCATCCGGTTCTGGTCCTCGGCGGTGAGGGCCTTCCACATCCGCTGGAAGTAGGACAGCGGGCGCGGGGTGAACTTGTCGCGCTCGGCGGTCACCAGGTAGAGCTGGTGGAAGATCGGCAGCTCGTCGTAGCCGCCCTGGTACACCTCGACGCCGCTCTTCTCGGCCTTCTTGATGTTGCGGCGCCAGAGCTGGTTGAAGTTCTTGTGGATGTCGTCCAGCGAGCGGTTGGCCAGCGGCACCTGGAACACGTAGCGCGGCTGGACGTCGCCGAAGCCGGCGCCGCCGTCCTCGCCCTGCAGCCAGCCGGCCTTGCGCAGCCGGTCGGCCACCTCGAAGGCGCGCGCCTCGTACCAGTCGGCCTCGACGTCGCGCAGGCGCTTGGCCTGCTTGCCGGCGATGGCCTCCTTGATGGTGGGGGCGTTCCAGCGGCGGATGACGATCGGCGGGCCCATCTTGACCGAGAACGCGCCCTGCGACTTGAGGTGGGCGAGCATCGGGGAGAGCCAGCGGTCGAGGTCCCGGTCGAACCAGTCGATGACCGGGCCCTCGGGCAGGTAGGCGAGGTAGCGCTTGAGCTTGGGCAGCTGCCGGTAGAGCACCAGGCCGGCGCCGACGAGCTGGTTGGCCTCGTCGAACCAGCCGATCGACTCCGAGCGCCACTCGGCCTTCACGTCGCCCCACGACGGCACCTGCATGTGGCTGGCCGAGGCGCGGCTCCTGATGAAGGCGAGGTGCTCCTCGCGGGTGATCGTCCTCAGGCGCAGGCTCATTGCTCGGTGCTCCTCGTCGGTCGGGCTGCGGTGGGCCCAGGTTCTCGGGCTGACCCTATCGTCCGGGGCCCGGGCGCCCGCCGCTGCGGGCGCGACGGCGCCCCCGTCGCGTACCTGTCTCCTTGCAGATACGCCACGGGGGCGCCGAGGGTTCCGGAACGGTGCGACCGGGGCGGTTCAGCCCCAGAGGCCGCCCCGGGCGATGCCGAGGTAGAAGCCGATGGCGGAGGCGCCGAGCGTGATCATCAGCACGAAGCGCTCGGCCGTGGTGACCGAGACGAACATGCCGAGCAGCCCCGTGATGATCCCGAACAGGCCGGTCCACGAGGTCAGCAGGTGCAGGTTGTGGAAGAACGAGGTGGTGAAGGCGATCACGCCCAGCACGGCGGTGAGGCCCACCAGGGCGTTCTCGCGGGGGTGCGGGTGGCCGTCGGTGTTCAGTGTGAGCGCGGGCATGCGGTGGACGGACTGGGCCATGAGTCCCACCTCCTGGCGTGGAGACGAACGGGCAGGAATCCCGTTCCGTCCAGATTGCGGCGGTTGGGCCCGTCTCACAACCCCTATGCGTTTTGTTCGGCCGTCCGGGTGCGGGTAGGCTGTGCCGTCTGCACTGGTGTAGTTGTGCCCCCTTGCGCCCTCTTCCGGGCGACCACCCTGTCGGGTGAGCGGGGCCCGATTGTCGGACCCGGCCGCTACGGTGGCCGGTGTCGTCACTGCTCCGGTGCCGACGCTGCACAACCCTCCTGCCACGGAGAGACCGTGGCCGTTGAGTCCAAAGGAGGTGGGTTACCCATGCGTCACTACGAGGTGATGGTCATCCTCGACCCCTCGGTCGAGGAGCGCGCTGTCTCCCCCCTGATCGAGAACTTCCTCACCGTCGTCCGGAACGCCGGCGGCAAGGTGGAGAAGGTCGACACCTGGGGTCGTCGCCGTCTGGCTTACGAGATCAACAAGCAGTCCGAGGGCATCTACTCGGTCATCGACCTGAAGGCCACGCCTGAGGTCGTCAAGGAGCTCGACCGCCAGATGGGCCTGAGCGAGTCGGTTCTGCGGACCAAGGTCCTGCGCCCGGACACCCACTGAGCCACCTCTGAGGCCTTCGGGTCTCGGGTAGCTCGCGTCCGCTGTTTCACGTGAAACAGCGGTGAACGGACATCTTCCCGAGAGGTCATCACCACCATGGCAGGCGAGACCGTCATCACCCTCGTCGGCAATCTCGTCGACGACCCCGAGCTGCGCTTCACCCCGTCGGGTGCGGCGGTCGCGAAGTTCCGTATCGCGTCCACCCCCCGCACCTTCGACCGTCAGACGAACGAGTGGAAGGACGGCGAGAGCCTCTTCCTCACGTGCAACGTCTGGCGGCAGCCGGCGGAGAACGTGGCCGAGTCGCTGCAGCGCGGCATGCGCGTCATCGTGCAGGGCCGACTGCGCCAGCGGTCTTACGAGACCAAGGAAGGCGAGAAGCGGACGGTCTTCGAGGTCGAGGTCGACGAGGTCGGCCCGAGCCTGCGCTCGGCGACCGCGAAGGTCACCCGGGCCAACCGGTCCGGTGGCCCCGGCGGCTCTGGTGGCGGCTTCGGCGGCCAGCAGGGCGGCGGCGGTGGCCAGCAGGGCGGTTGGGGCGGCGGTGGCGGCCAGCAGGGCGGCGGCAGCTGGGGTGGAAACTCCGGCGGCGGCGGCCAGTCCGGCCCCTCCGACGACCCGTGGGCGTCCAGCACTCCGTCCGGCGGCCAGCAGGGCGGCGGCAGCTGGGGCGCCCCGTCCGGTGGCGGCTTCTCGGAAGAGCCTCCGTTCTAAGAGCTGACAGATTTCGTGCGGCCCGGCCGCCGGCGTCCTGAGGACGCAGGCCGGGCCGTGAACCCCAAATGGAGCACACAATGGCGAAGCCGCCTGCTCGCAAGCCGAAGAAGAAGGTTTGCGTCTTCTGCAAGGACAAGGTCAACTACGTTGACTACAAGGACACGAACCTGCTGCGGAAGTTCATCTCCGACCGTGGCAAGATCCGTGCCCGCCGGGTCACCGGCAACTGCACCCAGCACCAGCGTGACGTCGCCACGGCCGTGAAGAACAGCCGTGAGATGGCGCTGCTGCCCTACACCAGCACCGCGCGCTAAGAGAGGGTGACCAAGTAATGAAGATCATCCTCACGCACGAGGTGCCGGGTCTCGGCTCCGCCGGCGAGGTCGTCGAGGTCAAGGACGGCTACGCCCGCAACTACCTGGTTCCGCGTGGCTACGCCATCCGCTGGACCAAGGGCGGCCAGAAGGACGTCGACGCGATCCGTCGCGCCCGCAAGATCCACGAGATCCAGACCCTTGAGGCCGCCAACGAGGTCAAGGGCAAGCTCGAGGGCGTCCAGGTCAAGCTGGCCGTTCGCTCGGGTGACGCCGGCCGTCTGTTCGGTTCGGTGACCCAGGCCGACGTCGTGGAGGCCATCAAGGCCGCCGGCGGCCCGGCCGTGGACAAGCGCGCCGTCGCGATCGCCTCGCCGATCAAGACCGTGGGCACCCACAAGGTCTCGGTCAAGCTGCACGCCGACGTCCAGGCCAACCTCGACGTCGCCGTCGTCGCTGCCTGAGTTCCGTAGCAGTGGCCTGAGGGCCGGACTCCTCCGGGAGTCCGGCCCTCGGTCGTGTTCCGGAGCGTTCGGCCCCTGCGCATTCGGTGCCGGCGCATTCCGTGCCGGAGCCCTCGGCCCCGGCGCCGTCAGCTCCGGACGGCCCCGGTGACCAGCCAGCGGCCGCCGCGCGCCCGCCCGACCAGGAAGGCCGCGCGGACCAGCATGAACAGGTTCATCGCCCACCACAGCCCGGCCAGCCCGGTGCCGGTGGCCGGCACCGCGATCGCCGCCGGGGTGAACACCGCCAGGGTCGCGATCGCCGCCCAGGCCAGGTAGGGGCCGTCCCCGGCGCCCATCAGCACCCCGTCCAGCACGAAGACCAGGCCGGCGACCGGCTGGCTGAGGGCGAGCAGCAGCAGGGCGGTGTCCAACTGCCCCTGCACCGCCGGATCGGGCGTGAACAGCGGGACGTACAGCGGGCGGGCGGCCACCACCAGCAGACCCAGCAGCACGCCCGAGCCGATGCCCCACTCGACCATCCGGCGGGTGGCGGCCCGGGCGCCCGGGGCGTCCTCGGCGCCCAGGTAGCGGCCGATGATCGCCTGGCCGGCGATCGCGATGGCGTCCAGGGCGAAGGCCAGGAAGCTGAACAGCGTCATGGTGATCTGGTGCGCGGCCACCTGGTCGTCGCCCAGCCTGGCGGCCACCGCGGTGGCGATCATCAGCACCGCGCGCAGGCTGACCGTCCGGACCAGCAGCGGACCGCCCGCCCTCGCACTGGCCCGGATGCCGGCCGTGTCCGGCCGCAGCGAGGCGTGCTCGCGCCGCGCCCCGCGCACCACCACGACCAGGTAGACGGCGGCCATCCCGGTCTGCGCGAGCACGGTGCCCCAGGCCGAGCCGGCCACCCCGAGCCCGGCGCCGTACACCAGGCCGGCGTTCAGGCCGATGTTGGCGGTGAAGCCCGCGATCGCCACCAGCAGCGGCGTGCGGGTGTCCTGGAGGCCGCGCAGCACGCCGGTGGCGGCCATCACCATGAGCATCGCGGGGATGCCCAGGGCGCTGATCCGCAGGTACGTCACGGCGTAGGGGGCGGCGGTCTCCGAGGCCCCCAGGACGTCGGCCGCCCAGGGGGCCAGCAGCACGGTGAGCAGCACCACCGGGACGGCCAGGCCGAGGGCGAGCCAGATGCCGTCGACGCCCTGCTGGACGGCGCCGCGGCGGTCCCCGGCACCGATCCGGCGGGCCACCGCCGCGGTGGTGGCGTAGGCGAGGAAGACGAACACGCCGGTCGCGGTGGACAGCGCGGCGGCGGCGACGCCGACTCCGGCCAGCTGCGGGGTGCCGAGGTGGCCGACGATCGCCGAGTCGGCCATCAGGAAGAGCGGTTCGGCGACCAGCGCGCCGAAGGCCGGGACGGCCAGTGCGAGGATCTCCCGGTCGTGCCGGCGTCTGGAGGGGGTCGGGGCTGCGGGAGGGGCGGTCATGGGCTCCAGGCTACTCATCCACAGGTAATGACTGCTAGTGGCAGTTGTCTATTACTCGAATTCTTGAGCGAGGCGTTCGGCCCGCTTCGCGCCCGCGGGGGTCCGGCTGTGTGTGAAGAATTTCTCATGCACAGGCCCGGAAAGAGGTAATACCTGGTCAACAGGTTGACGGTGGACAGATGGTCTGGTTATCCACAGGGCCTTCCACAGGGGCGTCCACAGCTTTGCGGCACTTCTCCACAGCCCAGGGCCGCTCGTCCACACCCCCTGTGGATAACCGCCTTGGCTGAACGGCTCCCGGCGCCTTAGCGTGGGCCCTCCGCCCGACACTCCCGCCCGCCCCGGCGTCCGATTTGTCGGTGCCGTGGCGTACAAAGAGGAGCGGCTCCGCTCCACCCAGCCACCGGCAAGACCCGCTCCAACTCGCACCACTCGCTGATCGGGGAACACGCGTGACCGGCCCCCAGTACGACGACCACGACGCCCCGCCGCCGGAGGAGGACTGGCAGCCCGCCGAGGACCCCTTCCCCGCCGGCGCCTTCGACGACGCGTCCTTCCCCGACGGGCCCGGCGACCGGCTCCCGGTCTCCCGCAGCCGCTCCGGCCAGGGCGGCGGCCGGGACGGCAACCGCGACGGCGGCGGCCGCGAGGGCGGCTTCCAGAAGGGCGGCAAGGGCGGCCGGAGCGGCTCCCAGCGCGACGGTTCGCAGAGCGGTGGCGGTGGCGGCGGCTGGCAGCGACGTGGCGACGACGAGGGCCAGGGCGGCGCGGACGGCTTCGAGCGCGTCCCCCCGCAGGACCTCGCCGCCGAGCAGTCCGTCCTCGGCGGCATGCTGCTGTCCAAGGACGCCATCGCCGACGTGGTCGAGGTGCTCAAGCCGGCCGACTACTACCGGCCCGCGCACGAGATGGTCCACGGCGCGATCCTCGACCTGTACGCCCGCGGCGAGCCGGCCGACCCGATCACCGTGGCCGGCGAGCTCACCAAGCGCGGCGAGCTCCAGCGCGTCGGCGGCGCCTCCTACCTGCACACCCTGGTCAACTCCGTCCCGACCGCCGCCAACGCCGAGTACTACGCCCAGATCGTCCACGAGCGCGCCGTCCTGCGCCGCCTGGTCGAGGCCGGCACCCGGATCGCCGGCATGGGCTACGCGGCCGAGGGCGACGTCGACGAGATCGTCAACGCCGCCCAGGCGGAGATCTACGCCGTCACCGAGCAGCGCACCAACGAGGACTACGCGCCGCTCGCCGACATCATGGAGGGCGCCCTCGACGAGATCGAGGCGATCGGCTCCCGCAACGGCCAGATGTCCGGCGTCCCGACCGGCTTCGCCGACTTCGACGCGCTCACCAACGGCCTCCACCCCGGCCAGATGATCGTCATCGCGGCCCGCCCCGCGATGGGCAAGTCGACCCTGGCGCTGGACTTCGCCCGCGCCTGCTCGATCCAGAACAAGCTGCCGAGCGTGATCTTCTCGCTCGAAATGGGCCGCAACGAGATCGCCATGCGCCTGCTGTCCGCCGAGGCCCGGGTCGCGCTGCACCACATGCGCTCCGGGAACATGACGGACGACGACTGGACCCGCGTCGCCCGCCGGATGCCCGACGTCAGCGAGGCGCCGCTGTTCATCGACGACTCCCCGAACCTGTCGATGATGGAGATCCGGGCCAAGTGCCGCCGGCTCAAGCAGCGCAACGACATCAAGCTGGTCGTCATCGACTACCTCCAGCTGATGCAGTCCGGCGGCTCCCGCCGGGCCGAGAACCGCCAGCAGGAGGTCTCCGACATGTCGCGAAACCTGAAGCTGCTGGCCAAGGAGCTGGAAGTCCCGGTCATCGCGCTCTCCCAGCTGAACCGTGGCCCCGAACAGCGCACCGACAAGCGGCCGATGGTCTCCGACCTGCGCGAGTCCGGCTCGATCGAGCAGGACGCCGACATGGTCATCCTGCTCCACCGCGAGGACGCCTACGAGAAGGAGTCCCCGCGCGCCGGCGAGGCCGACCTGATCGTCGCCAAGCACCGTAACGGCCCCACCGCCACCATCACGGTGGCCTTCCAGGGCCACTACTCGCGCTTCGTCGACATGACCCGGGACTAGGACAGGACCTGGCACCGACGAGGGGCACCGGGGGGCCTCGTCCGACCGTCACCGAGGCCAACGCAGCAGTGTGATGAGCTACTGTCCGTGCGGTGAAAACGATACGACAGCTGTCCGCCCGCCGGGCCGGGGGAAGCACGAAGGCTCGGGCGAGCGGGTCGGCCAGTCGGCTGGGCTGGCTCGACGCGCTTCGCGGCGTGGCCGCCCTGGTGGTGGCGCTCCACCACTTCGACGTCCTGAAGATGCTGCCGGACGGGGTGGCGTCCTTCATCTGGTGGCACGCCGACCTGGGCCTCTACGGCGTCATGCTGTTCTTCCTGGTCAGCGGCTACATCATCCCGGCCTCGCTGGAGCGCCGCGGGGACGTGCGGGCGTTCTGGATCGGACGGATCTTCCGGCTCTGGCCGCCGGTGATCATCGGTATCACGGTGGCGCTGGCCATCATCCCGAAGGGCGACGGCTCGGTCGCGCTCTTCGCCACCGATCACGACCTGATCTACGTGGCCGCCAACTCGACCATGCTGCAGGACTTCATGGGCGTCTGGAACGGCCTGGGCGTCATGTGGACCCTCAGCTACGAGATGGTCTTCTACTACATGGTCACCGCGCTCTTCACGGTCGGCCAGCACCGCCGCAGCGGCCCGATCGCGGTCGGCTTCGCCGGCGTGGCGCTGCTCTTCGGTACCTCCATCGCCTCCCACACGCTGACCAGCGACATCACCTCGACCCGCAACCTCGTCTGGGGCTCCGTCCTGATCGTGCTGTTCGGCTTCGCCTGCGTGCTGAGCGGCCGGCCGAACCTGACCCGGGTCGGGGCGATCACGCTCGGTCTGCTGGGCTTCGTGCTGATGTACAACAACAGCCGGGCCCCGATGTTCGAGACCCTGATGATCTTCGCGACGATGTTCGCGGGCACCGCGATCTACCGGGCCGAGAACCGCCAGATCGACCGCCTCCAGGCGATCCTGTGCTGCGGCTTCGTGGTCGTCGCGGGGGTGGCCGTCGCCTGGATGTACAACCGTGACGGCATGGAGCAGAACACCTGGACGGCCGGCTGGATGGCCTGGGCCGGCTCCTACCTCGGGGCCTGGATCACGTTCGGCATCGGCATGGCGCTGCGCAAGCGCCGCTTCCCGAAGCCGCTCACCTGGCTCGGCGGGATCAGCTTCTCGCTCTACCTGCTGCACGTCCCGCTGGTCCACACCATCCAGCCGCTGCTGCACGTGCCCAAGGTGCCGCCGACGACCGGCGGCAAGCTGATCTGGACGGCCGAGTACCTCGTCGTGATCATGCTGGCGAGCTGGGTGATGTACCGGCTGGTGGAGCTGCCCGTGCAGAAGCTGGGCCGCAAGGTGGCCAAGGCGGTCGAGCGCCGCTGGCCGGGCAGCGCCCTGCAGCCGGCGGCCGCCGTGTCGATCGGGGCGCCCGCGACCGGCGAGGCCGCCGGGGCTGTTCCGGCCCAGTCCGGGGAGAAGGGCCAGGGCGGGGGCCAGGATCAGGAGAAGGATCAGGTGCCGGTCGAAGTCGGCGCCGGCGGCCCGGGGCAACGGGTCGGCTGACCGCCGCACGGACACGCCGAGGGCTCGCCTCCCACCCGGGAGGCGAGCCCTCGGCGCGTGGTCCCCGGGTGCCGTCAGACGGTGACGGTGGCGCGGAAGAGGGTCGTGGCGGTGCCGGACAGCCGGGTGGGGGCGCCGGTGGCGGGGAGGAAGGCCGACCGGCCGCGGGCGAGGTCCAGGGTGGTGCCGTCGGCGGCGGTGAGCCGGGCGGTGCCCTCGGTGCAGAGCAGGATCTGCGGGGCGCGGCCGTCGATCTCGCGGTCCCGGCCGTCCAGGACGAAGCGGGAGAGCCGGAACTCGTCGATCGGGACGGGGTAGAGCTCCTCGCCGGCGGTGCCGTCGACCGGGCGGGGGTGCAGCAGTTCGGGGGCGCCGGCCTCGAAGACCAGGACCTTCAGCAGCTCGGGCAGGTCGATGTGCTTGGGGGTGAGGCCGGCCCGCAGCACGTTGTCGGAGTTGGCCTGGAGCTCGACGCAGGCACCCGCCAGGTAGGCGTGCGGCACGCCGGCGTCCAGGTAGAGCGCCTCGCCGGCCCGGAGCCGGAAGTGGTTGAGCAGCAGGGCGGCGATCAGACCGCGGTCCTCCGGGAAGTCCTCGGCGATCCGGGCGTACGGCCCGTAGTCGCCGGCCGGGTCGGTGCGGGCCAGGGCCGCGGCCGTCTCCCGGACGGTCTCCTCGGCGGCCTTCCCGTCCATGGTGAGGATGGCGGCCAGCGTGCCGCGCAGCGCCTCGGCCTCGTCCTCGACGGCCAGCAGGTCGATCAGCGGGCCGAGCCCGGGCACCGCGAGCCCGGCCATCAGCCCGGCCGCCTCGGCGGGCCGCCGGAAGCCGCAGAGCCCCTCGAAGGCGCCCAGCGCGCAGACCATCTCGGGCTTGTGGTTGGCGTCGCGGTAGCTCCGCTCGGGGGCGTCCAGCGGGATGCCGAGGGCGTTCTCGGCGGCGAACCCGGCGCGGGCCTGGGCGATCGTGGGGTGGGCCTGGATGGACAGCGGGATGCCCGCGGTCAGGATCTTGAACAGGAACGGCAGGGCCGGACCGAACCGGGTGACGGTCGCGGCGCCGAGTTCGCCCTCGGGGTCGGCCGCGATCAGCTCGTCCAACCGGCGGGGCCCCTCGCCCCGGTCGGCCCGGGACGGGTCGCCGGGGTGGGCGCCCATCCACAGCTCGGCCTGCGGTTCGCCGGTCGGCTCCTGCCCGAGCAGTTCGGGCAGGGCGGTCAGCGACCCCCAGGCGTACGGGCGGACGGTGTTGATGAGCCTGTCCATGCGCGCGGTCCTACTCCTTCGCTGGGTGGCGGGTGTGCCGGATCGTCGGGGCAACGGGCCCGGCGGTGCGGGGGTCCGGGCACGGGCAAGGTCATCGACCCTAGCCGACCGGTGTCGCCCGCGAGGAAACGGCGGGTACCGGAGGGGAGTGCCCTGGCCGGACCGGTGGTTCCCGGGCGCGGTAGTAGGATGCCAGGACGCAGTAGTCTCCGCCCTGCACAGCAGTTTCCACCGTGGTCACTCCGTCGGCGGGCTGCCGGCGGAGCCGCGTTCCAGAGTGCGGGCGATGGTGTTCTGACACTCCCCGCCATCGGCCGAGAGGTTTGTACGTGACCGTGAACCAGCAGAGTTTTGCTGATCTCGGCAGGGTCCTGGTGATCATTCCGACCTACAACGAGGCGGAGAACGTCGAGCGGATCGTCGGCCGGGTGCGGGCGGCGGTCCCCGAGGCCCACGTGCTGGTCGCCGACGACAACAGCCCCGACGGCACCGGCGAACTGGCCGACAAGCTGTCCGCCGAGGACCCGAACGTGCACGTCATGCACCGCAAGGGCAAGGAGGGCCTGGGCGCCGCCTACCTCGCGGGCTTCCGCTGGGGCATCGACCACGGCTACGACGTCCTGGTCGAGATGGACGCGGACGGCTCGCACCAGCCCGAGGAACTGGACCGGCTGCTGGGCGCGCTGCGCGGCGCCGACCTGGTGCTGGGCTCGCGCTGGGTGCCGGGCGGCCGGGTGGTGAACTGGCCGAAGTCGCGCCTGCTGCTCTCCCGCGGCGGCTCGACCTACTCGCGGCTGGCGCTCGGCGTGCCGATCCGGGACGTCACCGGCGGCTACCGGGCGTTCCGCAAGGAGACCCTGCTGGGCCTGGGCATGGACGAGGTGGCCTCGGCCGGGTACTGCTTCCAGGTCGACCTGGCCTGGCGCACGGTGAAGGCCGGGTTCAAGGTGGCCGAGGTACCGATCACCTTCGTCGAGCGCGAGCTGGGCGCGTCCAAGATGAGCCGCAGCATCGTCGTCGAGGCGCTGTGGCGGGTGACCGCCTGGGGCGTCTCCGACCGGCTGGCCCGCCTGCGCGGCGCGGTCAAGCGCTGAGCTCCACGACGTAACCTCCACGACGTAACCGCCCGGGGCCCGTCCGTTGCCACGACGGAC
>NZ_JBHXML010000125.1:0-3363 GCF_042720345.1 Kitasatospora sp. NPDC058478
GCTTCGCTTCGGCGAAATTCCCGCGCAAGCGCGGGAATAGAATTCCGCAAGCGGAATTCAGAAGCGGACGGTAAACCCGCTTCGCGGGTTTACCCGGATTCCCGCAAGCGGGAATCCGATAGCTGGCCGGGAGGGGCGGGGTGCATCACGTGCGGCACTGTGTAGGGCCAGAAATCCTAAGCCACCCCCGACCTCCGACCCCCTGTCACCTCACAGTCGGTCAAAGCCGACGCCACCCGTCGAGCCCAGTGGACTCCGCTTCGCTCCGCCCACCCTGAACGCCCGTCACCACTCACTCCCACAGTCAACAACATCCGAGAAGATACCATCCCGGGGACGGTATCGTGCCCAAATGGCACCGCGCATCACCCTGGAGCGGGAACCTTCAGCAAGCCTGATGCATCACAGTAATGCACTGTGTAGAGTCAGCGTTGCAGGCGCACCCACGGTTTTGAATCTCTTGCGGGCGTTGTGCAGTCAAGGAAATCCCCTCCGGCACTCCATGAAGGGACGGGGCAATGCCCATCGAGTTGCGGGACCACCAGGTCGAGGCGGTCGACGCGATCATTCGCGCGCTGGACATCCCGCCGGGCGGGGCGGTTCCGGCGGACGGGCTGCGGGCACAGGTTCACGCGGCCTGCGGGACCGGGAAGACGTACATCTGCGCGGCGGCCGCGCGGCGGATGGTGCCGCGTGGCCGGGTGCTCGTCCTGGTGCCGACGCTGGCGTTGCTGGGGCAGACCATCAAGTCGTGGCGGGAAGTGGGGCACACGGGGCCGGCGGTCGCGGTGTGCTCGATGGAGGACGACGTCGAGCTGTGGTCGATGGACGTGCGGTGCACTACGAACCCGATCCGGCTCGCGATGTGGCACGGCTCGGGGCCGGTGACCGTCTTCGCGACCTACAGCTCGCTGGGGGTGTTGGCGGAGGCGTTCGAGGGCGCCTACGGCAAGCGTCTGGACCCGCTGGACCTTGCCGTGGTCGACGAGGCGCACCGCACGTCGGGGAGTCTGGGGAAGGCATGGGCGGATATCCACCACCAGGACATGATCCCGGCGGCCAGGCGCCTGTACGCGACGGCGACCCCGCGTATCTGGCAGGAGAGGCCGGCGCCGTCGTGGGAGCTGCGGGAGGGGGAGCGGCTTGAGCGGTTGCCGCAGGAGATGGCCGCGTCCATGGACGACGAGGCGATCTTCGGGCCGGTGGCGTGGAAGCTGCCGCTGTCCGAGGCGGTGAAGCGGGGCCTGCTCGCCCGGTACCAGATCATCGTCGTCGAGCTGACCGACCCGGTCGTCACCCCCGAGAAGCTCATGAGCCCGGACAAGCGCAGCGAGGAGATCCGGGGCCAGCGGCTCGGCGCGCTCCAGGCCGCCATGCTCCACACCATGGCGCAGCATGGGCTCCAGACGATGATCACCTTCCACCACCGGACCATAGAGTCCCAGGCGTTCGCGGAGGGTCTGCCGGCGGTGGCGGCGAAGCTGCATGCGGGTGACCCCGAGTTCTATCCGGAGCGGGTCTGGGCGGACTGGCTCAAGGGCGAGCACGCTGGCGAGCGGCGCCAGCGGGTGCTCGCCGAGTTCGGGCGCAGCGCGCGGCGGGCCGTGCTGGCCCAGTGCCGGGTGCTGGGTGAGGGCGTGGACATCCGGGCCGTGGACTCGGTGGCTCTGCTGGACCCGAAGGGGGCGCCGCATGACATCGTGCAGGCGATCGGACGGGCGCTGCGGCAGCAGCCCGGTCAGGGGAAGCTCGCCAGCCTGATCGTGCCCGTCTTTCTGAAGGTCGGTGAGCAGCCGCAGGACATGTTTACCTCCGGTTCGTATCGGCCTTTGGTGAATGTGTTGCAGGCTTTGCGGGCTCATGATGAGGAGGCCGTGGAATTGCTGGCCATTCCTCAGGTCGAGCAGAAGGCGGTGGTTGAGCCGTCGTTTGATATCGGTCCGGAGCCGCAGGAGGGTGAGAAGGAAAGCCGGATGCTGCTGCGTTTTTCGGCTCCGCGTGATCCGGTGATGGTCGCTCAGTGGGTTTCGTTCAACGTGATCGACGCCGAGCGGCAGGACTGGGCTCGCGGGTGGTCCGCGGCCGAGAAGTACTACAGGCGGGAGGGGCATCTGCGGGTGCCGTTCGATCACCGGGAGGCGACCCGGGCGGGGCTGGATCCGCATCAGATGTACCCGTTGGGGCACTGGGTGAGTGAGCAGCGCAAGGCGTACGCGGCTGGGGAGATGGAGGGCAAGCGGGTCGAGCGGCTGGAGTCGCTCGGGATGGTGTGGGATCCGCTGGACGCGGCGTGGGAGGAGAACTTGGCCGCGTGCCGGGTCTACTTCGAGCACCACGGCACCCTCGCTGCGCCCCGCACCGCGACCGCGTTGGACAAGCCGGTGGGGCAGTGGTTGTCCAACCAGCGCCGGCCCGGTGTGCTGGCGGATCGGCCGGACCGGGTGGAAGCCCTGGCCGGGATCGACCCGGACTGGAACCCGGCGTGGCCGCTGGACTGGCAGCGCCACTACGCCGCTGTCGCCGACTGCGTCGAAGGTGGGGCGCAGTTGTCCGATCTGCTGCCGGGGGTGACGGTGCACGGGCTCGATGTCGGTCGGTGGCTGGAGCGGCAGCGTCAGCACATCGTCTGGCACGGGCTGATGGACGGGCAGCAGGGGCGCCTGGCCGCGCTCGGGGTGGAGCCGCTGGCGGCCCCGGCCGGGGAGGCGGCGCCGAAGAAGAAGGCCGGCGCTGGGAAGCCGAGCGCGTTCGACCGGGGCGTGGTCGCGCTCGCTGTGTACCGGGAGCGGGCCGGGTCGGTGACTGTGCCGCGCCAGCACGTGGAGGAGATCCCGGGCGGCGGCGGGGGCACGGTGGAGGTGAAGCTCGGGGTGTGGATCTCCAACACCAAGAGCCGCCGGGCGAAGCTGACCGGCGAGCAGCTCGACCAGCTCGCCGCGCTCGGGCTCGACTGGCGCTGACCCGGCCGGGCCCGGTGATCGGGTGGCTGTACGGCCGGCCGATCACCGGTTGCCGACTCTCCACCCGGGGCCCCGGCCACGGGGACGCGGCGGGCAGCGCAGGCCCATCCCATCGGCACCCGAGTAACAAGATCAGAAACGCAAAGGAGATACGGCGAACGCGACACCGGACGGTACGGCTTCGCGCCGCTGCTGACACCACGGCCGAACTTCACAGGTGGGTGCGGGCGCGCAGCGGGCCGGGTGGGCCGCAGGACGGGACACGAGTGCAAGCCGGGCATACGCCCCGGTCTGAGTCCCGGCGCCCCCGGGCCCCGGCCGCGGGGTCCCCCACCGCCAGAGGTGGGGGCGGGGGGGGAGACGCCCCCCCCCCCCGGGCCCCCCGGGGGGCCGGGGTGCGGGA
>NZ_JBHXML010000125.1:3373-13526 GCF_042720345.1 Kitasatospora sp. NPDC058478
CAGCTTCTGATGTGTATAAGAGTCCGCCCCGGGCCCGGGGCGCCGGGACTCAGACCGACTGGAGTTCGAGGTCGAGGTCGATCGCGCACCCGTCGCGGGCCGCCCGGGTGTCGGGATGGTCGACGCCCAAACGACGGGTGAGGCCGTCGAGGGCGTGGGCGTGGTGTTCGGCGGCCTCGACCGGTCGGCCGAGGACGCGTAGGGTGCGGGCGAGGTTGGCGGCACAGGCCAGTGCGTCCGGGTGCTGCGTGCCGTAGCGGGCACCCAGGTCGGCCAGGGCCTGTTGCAGGAGGGGCAGCGCCGTGCCATGGCGGCCGGTGTCGGCGTAGGCGTTGGCGAGGTTGATCACCGTCTTGAGGGTGAACGGATGCGTCGGGCCCACGGATCGGCCCAGCGCCTCCGCCGCCGCCTCGCCGCGCACGATGGCAGCCTCGGCGTCACCGCTGGTCCTCAGGTAGAGGGCGAGGTTGGCGGCGCAGGCGAGGGTGAACGGGTGGTCTGCGCCGAGCAGTCGCTCGTACGTGGCGTGGATCTGGACGGTCAGGTCTCGGGCGAGGCCGTGGTCGCTGGCGGCGCTGTGGTCTGCGGCCAGGTTGGCCGCGCAGATCAGAGCGTCCGGTGTGTCCCCGCCGTAGCGTTCCCGGTAGCGCTCGTAGGCGGTGGCGTTCTTCGTACGGGCCTCCTCTAGCCGGCCTGCCCGGCGCAGCGAGACGGCCAGCGAGGTGTCGTTGCGCAGCCGCTCCGGCAGGTCGGGGTCGAGGACTGCGGCGAGGCCGACGGTGACCTCGCTCAGCAGGGCGATCGAGGCCGGAAAGTGGCCGAGGTCGCGCAGGTCGCGGGCGAGGCAGTACTTCGTCGAGAGGGTGGCCGGGTGTCGCAGGCCCAGCACGGCCTCTCGTCGTTGCAGGGTCTCCTGGTCCAGGTCGCGGGCGGCCTGGCTGTCCCCGACCAGCCGGTAGTCGATCGCCAGGTTGTTGGCCATGGCCAGGGTGCGCGGGTTGTCGGCGCCGAAGAGTGTGGTGAGGCGGGCGTAGGTGTCGAGGTCGAGCGCGAGCGCGAGCTGGAAGCGGCCTAGGCCCCGTAGGTCGGCGGCCAGTGACCCGGCGGTCATCAGGGCGTCCGGGTGGTGTTCGCCGAGGGTGGTCCGCTGGCGTTCCAGGACGTCTTCGTCCAGCGTCAGCGCTTCGGTGTAACGTCCCAGTGAGCGACGGATGTTGGCGTGGTGGAAGCGCAGCCGCAGGTTCTGTGGGTCGTCCGGGCCGAGTTTGTCGGTCCATACCGGGATGAGGGTTTCGCTCAGGCGGTCGGCGCTGTGCAGTTCAGCGCGCTTCCACAGGTAGCGGACGCGGTCGATGAGCAGTTGCCGGGGCTGTGGGGCGTCGCATTGGTGGGTGGCGCAGGCGGTCAGGTGCGGCCAGATCTCCTCCAGCGCGGGCCAGCTGGCCGGATTGTCGATGTCGTGGTCGGCAGGGCGCGCGGCGGCCAGGATGAGGTGGACGTCGTGGGCGGCCCCGCGCTGCTCCTCTGCGGTCATTGTGCTGCGGATGACCGCCTGGACGAGCCGGTGCAGTTGGATGCCGGTGCTGTCGACCCGGGCGAGGGAGTAGCGTCCGATCTTCTTGATAGCTGCGCCGAGGTTGATCTGGGTGGCTGGTCCGTCGGCCCGCTCTCCGTAGAGCGCGTGGAGTATCTGCTCGTTGTCGTAGACGAGCCGGGTGGAGATGGGCTCGGGGGCGAAGAACGCGCACAGCTGCAGCAGGCGGGCGGCCGCGGGGGCCTCGGTGCGCAGCCGGGTGATCGAGACGTTCCAGGCGGCTGCCACCGTGGCGGGGTAGTCCACTGGTCGGCCCATTGAGAGTACCTGGGCGGCCGCTCTGCGTAGTTGGGCCAGGTAGGAGTCGACGGGCATGCCGGTGGCGTCCAGCCAGGCGGCGGCCACCTCGATCGCCAGGGGGAGGTCGCCGAGTTCGTGGGCCACCGCGTCGGCGTTCGGTTCGGTCAGGCCTGCGACGCGGCGGCGCAGGTGCTCGATGCTCTCGCGGCGGGTGAAGACGTCCACGGCGAGGGCCTCGGCCACCCGGTTCCACTCCGGGTTGCGGGAGGTGACCAGGATGTGGCCCGAGCCTCCCGGTAGGAACGGGAGGATCTCGGCGGGGTCGTCGGCGTTGTCGAAGATCAGCAGCCAGCGGGCGGCCGGGGTGCCCCGCCGCAGGGCGGTCAGGGCGGAGTTGGCGGCCTCGGCGACCGAGTCGCCGACCGGCAGGCCGAGTTCGCGTGCCAGGTCGGCGAGCGTGGGGCCGATCAGCTCGGGCTGTTCGGCGTCGATCCACCAGACCAGGTCGTACTCGGCTGCGAACCGGTGCGCGTACTCCAACGCGATCTGTGTCTTGCCGATCCCGCCGAGGCCGTAGAGGGTCTGGGAGCTGGGCAGGACGGCCGCCATTGCGCCGCCGAGCTGCCGGTGTAGGTGTTCCAGGACCGTGCTGCGGCCGGTGAACGACAGGTGGCGGGGCGGGGCCTTGAAGTGGGCCGGGCCTGTACCGGGGTAACGCAGGCCGGTGAGGTCGGGTGGTCGCGGTGCGCCGCCGAGTGCGGCGAACAGGGCGGCGGCGGCCTGTTCGGGGCGGTGGCCGGTCAGCTCGACGGTCGGGCCCGAGGGGTGGGAGGCCGGCGGCGACGCGGCGTCGATGCGTGCCGTCACCAGGGCGTGCTCGACGGGGTCGGCACAGCATGGCGAGCGTAGGTAGGCGGTGGACAGCAGCACGATCGTGCGGTCCGCGTCGGCTTCCTCGCGAAGTGGGCCGAGTCCTGCCGCGGTCAGGACGGCCTCGATCCACCGGGCCCAGACCTCGTCCTCCGGGGCGTGACGTAGGGCGATGCCGGTGGCCGGGGCCGGTGGGGCGCACAGCGGGCAGGGCACGTGCCGGCGCAGCTGTACGGATCCGCGGTGCAGGCCGTACGGGTGTGGTGGCGGGCCGGAGCCGGCCTCGATCAGCTGGTCGGCGGCGGCGCACAGCTCGCCCGGTCGGCCGCCTGCCGCGTCGGCGGCTGCGGTCAGTTCGGACTCCGGGGCGCCGAGGTCGTGGACGGCGAGGCGGTCGGCCAGGTAGCCGACGGACTCCCACGTGGTGAAGTGGCGCACGGGGAGCGTCGCGCGCCGTCGGGTGCGCAGTTGCCGGTCCGTGCTGCGGGTGGTCACCACGAGTTCGCTCCTGGGGGCCGGGTCCGGCCACAGGTCATGGATGTCTCTGCGGTCGGCCAACGCGTCGAGGACCAGCAGCCACCGGCGGTTCGTGGTGTGCAGCCACGCGAGGAAGGCTGTTGCGGCGTCGGGTCCTTGGGCCAGCCCGAGGTGAGCGGCCGCCCGGGCGTAACTGTCCCGTACAGCGGTCCGGCTCGATGCGTCGGTCCACAGGAGCAGGTCCACGGTGCCTTCCCGCAGGGCGGACTGGGCGCGGTGGGCGGCGGCCTGGGTCTTGCCGGTGCCTTGCGGTCCGCTCAGTACCGTGGCGGTGCCCGTGCGCAGGGCGCGGTCGACGCAGGGGCGGTGGTGGTAGCAGTCCGCGACCGTGGGGACGGTGCCGATCTGCATCGGCCAGGTGAGGGCCGGTGGGGTGGTGGGACTGTGGACGTGGATGTCGCCGCGGACGCTCCCGGCCACCACGCCGCCGGAGTTGACGAGGTCGTGCTGGCTGCGCACGCCGGTTCGCGGACCGGCGGGGCCGTGCTCGGCTCCGGGGACGGTCAGCGCGGGTCCGTTCCCGGCGGGGTAGGGCGGTCGGGTGCGCCGATGGTGACCGAGCCGCTGAAGTCCCGGCCGATCGCGCCGCCCTGGTTGTCGATGTCCCGGCCGGCGGTGACTCCACTGTTGTCGGCGTGGACCTGGGGAGCGGGGTCGGCGGGGGCGGTGACCAGCAGGGCGCGCAGTTGCTCGGCGGCCTGGGTCTGTTCGGCCGGTTCCAGTCCTTCCAGGAAGTCGGCCAGCCGGGTCTGCCAGGTGTGTTCCTGTCGCTGTGCAAGGGCTGCCCGTTCCTGCGGGGCTGCGGCTTCCAGTTCCTGACTGGTCCGGTCGAGGCGTGCCTGGGCGAGGCGTTCGTCCTCGGTCCGCCCGCGGCCTAGCAGGCGGGCGATCCGTTCCCGGGTGGCCGTCCACACGTCCGTTCCGGCGGCCTGGACGATCCCGGTGCCCCCGGCCGCAGCCAGTGCGCTCAACGTCTCCGACAGCATTCCCGGCTACCCTCTATCCCTCGGTGGTGCTCCTTGCAGAACTGACCGACATTCAACTCCAATGGCTTCATCGAAAGAAGACCGCCGTCCCGCCGCCGTCCGCGCCGCGGCCGTGTCCCGGCGGGCAACCCGCTCACCGGCGTCTACCTGCGCGCCCTGTCCGAGCTGGACGAGCGCGGTGCCGACCTGCCGGATATCTTCGGCCTGCAGCATCGGATGCGACTGGTCGCAACCGGTGTTGGCGCAGGTCCGACCGGACGATGAGCGGCTTCTCGTCCTATGTCACCTGCTCGCCCACTACGCGATGAAGACCGAGGCGATGTGGAGGCCGCCCGGCAGGGGCTGGGTGAGGAGCACCTGGCCGAGTCCGCCCGTCTGGAGGAGGCCGAGCGGCAGGCTGCCCACGCTGTCTGGGCCGACGGGTACTGGGCCGAGCTGTCCGGCGAGGACCGGGCACGCGGCCGGCTTCAGCACATCGACGACGAGCCGGTCGCGGCTGGTGCGGCGTAGCAGCGACCCGGGCGGCCTTGGCGGAACTCGGTCCCTGCCCGCTGCCGCCCGGCTCAGTGCGGTGGCTGGGAGCGCTGTGCGTACAAGGCAGCCGCCATGCTGACGGTCCGCCAGGCCAGGTCCGTTCTCGTGTGCAGCTCGCCGGGAGAGCCTGTCAGGCGTAGGGATGTCAGGTCGCCGTCGGTGGCCTGGACCTCGCGCTTTAGCTGGGCGAGGGAACCTTTGAGGTCGCCGTGGGCAAGGGCGCGGTCCGCGGCGTCGACGTCCGGCCGGTCAGCCGGGCGGCGGCGTTGCTGCTTCCGGTGTCCGTACCTGTCAGCCCTTTCCGGGCAGTCTGCGCCACCGCCGGCAGAACTCCAGGGTCGCTTCGGCCAGCCGGTCCACGAGTGAGAACGGGAACAGCGAGACCGGGCCGGAGTAGGACCTCTCCGCTTCGGGGATGGTTCCGGGGTGCCACCGGAAGTACAGCCTGAGCTCGCCCGGAGTAGTGCCAACCGAGTCCAGGCGCAGCTGCCGGTCCGCCTCGTTCGTGAAGCGTGGCTTCGCCCAGTGCATGGACACCGTGGCGATCGGGGCCTCGCCCGCGGGGGTGCCTGTGAGGGCTATCGACCAGTTGGAGCCGTCCACCCGGTATGGGTAGTTGGCTGCCTGGTCAATGAGGTCGCCCAGGGTGGTCGCTGGGTCGACGGTGAAGTCCCAGTGGTGTGGTGGGTCGTCTCCCGGGTGCACGCTGTCGCGCGTCAGGATCACTCGCATGCCCGGCACGCTAGCCCGCCAGATCCATTATCGTCAATCTGACATAAATGCCTGGTCGGACCGCCTGCCGGACCTGGCCAGAGCAGGCGCCAACGCCAGTCCTGACCTGCCGGTCCGCAGTGCCGTTGGCGGCCGGTACTGTGCGCGGCGGTCCCGAGAAGACGGGCACGGCGACGGCGCCGGTGCTCCCTCCCGCGGCTGCCAGCGGTCCCGGTCGGCAAGGGGGCCGCCGGGATGCGCGGCGCGGCGGCAGACCCGCGACCGGCCGCCGAGGAGAACCCGGCCACCGCCGAACTGCTCACCACCGTCCCGGGCGGCCTGGCGCCGGTCGTAGGCGGCGCGGTTGTCCGGGTTGTCGAGCGCCTCGGTGAGGTAGTGCCGGCCGGGGCGGCCGTAGCGCCACCACACCGGCCCGAGCGGCCCGTGCTCGGCCAGCAACTCCAGCTGAACCTGGCCACCGCCCGGACGGCCCATCTACGGACGTACTCACCGGCCGCTGACCTGCGCCAACAGCCGGAACTCACCGGCCGGTGCCCGGAACTCACCAACGCCCCGGGCGAAACCCCCCAGCGCAGGTCAGCGGCCTACGCCGGGGTGAGACGGGGTTATGAGCCGTGCCGCTTCTCCTCGGCGGCCGCGACTTCGGCGGCGGCCCGCTCGCGCTCGGCATCGGTGCCGTCCTGCACGACGCGCGGAGCTCGGAATTCGGGATGCCGGCAGCACCCGAGATGACGGAGGCCGGCACCCCGGCTGTGAGGTCCCGGGGCGCTGGCCGCTTCAGTGTGCGCTCTCCAGACGTACGGACGTGTCGGTTGAGGTGGTTCGGCTTGTCCGCCAGCGGCCGATCCCCGTCCCGCCCGATGGACAGGCGGACGATCCGGCCGCCCGGTCCGGAGAGCGCAGCGCGCCGATGCTCAGCCGCCGCTGCGCGAGCACATGGCGAGGACGAAGAATGCGACGATCACGATGGCGATCCAGCCGAGGCACCCCAGCCCGTCCGGGTTGCCGGGCGCGATCTGCGAGGCGCCGCCCGGCTCGAGGTGCGGGTGCCGCCTGGCTCGACGTGCGGGTGCCGCCTGGTGTAGTGATCGAGCAGGTCCTGCTCCGTCGTGGCCTCGGTGGTCCATTCGGTCTTGAATCCGCACTCACCACAGTGTCCGCGGAACTTGGCCATCGCTTTTTCCCCTTACTCCTTGCGTCTCACGTCGCGGCGGGCGTTTTTCTGCGGTCGTCGCCGACCTTGATCCGCCGTGCGGCTTCCCTCCGGGAAGTCCACCACAGATGTGGTACCCCGTCCGTGGTGATATAGTCAAGTCGCGGCCAGGAAAGGAAAATTGACGGTGAATCATGATCGACGGGACCTGCTGCGTGATACAGCCATCGATGTGCTGGCCGAGGCGGGCGGGCGCGGGCTGACACACCGGGCCGTCGACACGGCCGCCGGGGTGCCGTCGGGCACCACCAAGAACTACTTCCCCACGCGGGACGCCCTGCTGGGCGCGGTCGCCGAACGGTGCGCCGAGCAGTACCGCATGGTCGCCGAACACATCGCGGCCTCCGGTCCAGGGCCCAGCGACCGCGAGGGCCTGGTGGCCATGCTCGCAGGCCTGCTGGAGAACGTCGCCGGACCGGGCCGCCCCAGAATGCTCGCCTACCTCGAACTCCAGACCGAGGCCACCCGCCGCACCTGGCTGTCAGCGATCCTGGACCCGATCTCCGCCGCCGACTTCACCGCCTTCGAACACGCCCAGCGCGCGGCCGGCCTGCCCGTCACCCCGCAACGATCCGCCGCCGTCACCCTCGCCCTGCACGGCGCCATCCCACACCTGCTCGGCGCCGGCCCCGACACCCCGGCCGCCGCCGGCCTCGACAACCTGGACCGCTTCGTCCGCGGCCTGCTCGCCGCGGTCTACCCGTAGCACCCCGATCAGCGCCCCCGGCACCCCGCCGACACCGAGTTCCCCGGCACGCCGGGCAGGCGCCCGCGACCACCACGACCACCGGCTGGTCGGACCCGCCCCGGCACGTCGGCCACGCGGCGCCCGGCCGAGCAGGCCGGGGCAGTGGTGGATGGCAGGCCGGCGGCGCCGGGCCACGGCGGCGACCGGCCCTCCGGCCGTGCACGGCAGCGCGGCCTGCCGCCAGGCCGGATACCTCCAGCGCCGCTTCGACAGGGACCTGCCCGCCCCTGCGTGCCGAAAGCCCGCACCCTCCTGGCCGGCCTCGACGACGACGAACGGGCGCAACGGGCCCCGCGAGGCACGGGCGGCCCGGCGGTCACGGTGTCCGTCGGCGGCGGGCTCGTGGGCGTTGCGGGTGGCCGGCCACGTGTGGGCGCGGCGCATCTCCTCAACGTGTGTGACCGCGTCGGCCGGTGTCGTGCCCGGCTGAGGGTGTGGCGTCGAGCTTCGATCGGTCAACCCGAGTTCGCTGTGCGGCGGGTGCCGGTTCGCCCGCCTCGGCGCCGTTGCTCGGAAAGTCCCCACTTCTGCGGTGACGTGCGTGATCGGACGGGTCTTGCCATGTTCGATCCACCGGTGGCGGCCTTCTGGGGACAGTGGCGCGTTTTACGTGGGTCACGGTGCCGTCGGGGCGCTGCGGGAGGTGTGGTGTTGTGCGCGGGTGACGATGAGTGAGACGTTCTGTCCGCCGAAGCCGAATGAGTTGCTGAGCACGGCCTTCTGGGGGGCGTCTCGTCGCGCTGTGGCGACATCGAGATCGATGTCGGGTGCGATGCCGGCTGCGGTGAGGTTGCGGGTCGGCGGGATGACGCCGTGTTCCACGCTGAGGACGGCGATGAGCGCCTCTATTGCGCCGGCCGCGCCGAAGAGGTGGCCGAGTGCCGCTTTGGGGGCAGTGACGGTGGCGCGACCGAAGACCTGTCTGATCGCGCGTGCCTCCGCGGTGTCGCCGGCCGGGGTTCCGGTGGCGTGGGCGTTGATGTGGCTGATCTGCTCGGGAGTCAAACCGGCTTGGGCGAGGGCCTTGCGCATGGCGGCGACCTGGCCGGAGCCGTCGGGAGCGGGCGCCGTGATGTGGTGGGCGTCGGCGGCGATGCCGGCTCCCGCGAGCACCGCGTGGACGTGTGCGCGCCGGCGGCCGGCATGCTCGGCGCTTTCGAGTACCAGGACGGCGGCGCCTTCGCTGAGGACGAATCCGCTGCGGTCCCCGGCGAAGGGGCGGGACGCTGAGGCGGGTTCGGCGGTGTACCGCGACAGTGCTTGCGCCTGGGCGAAGCCGGCGACGGTGATCGGGGTGATCGCGGCCTCGGTCCCGCCCGCGATGACCACGTCCGCCTCGCCGGCACGGATGAGCCTGGCCCCCAGGGCGATCGCCTCGGCGCCGGAGGAGCATGCCGAGACAGGGGTGTAGGCCCCGGCCCGTGCGCCGTATTCGATGCTGATCAGCGCCGCTGCCGCGTTGGGCATGAGCATCGGTACCGTGCGTGGCGAGACGCGCCGTGTCCCGGCCGTCTCCAGTACGTCGTCTTCCTTCAGCAGTGTCCGTACGCCCCCGATGCCCGTGCCGATCGCTGACGCGAGCCGGTGCGGGTCCACCTGCGGGGCGCCGGCGTCGGCCCAGGCTTCCGCCGCTGCGGTGAAGGCCGCCTGCTGTGAGCGGTCGAGCCGCCTGGCCTGCGCCGGCGGCAGCGACTGGGCGGGGTCGATCGCCATCGTGCCTGCGGCGGTGTCGGGAAGGCCGGCGTCCTCGTGGCCGCGCAGGGCGCCGCCGCGGATGCCCGACCGCCCCGCGAGCAGGGCTTGCCAGGTGGACTCCACGTCTGCGCCCAGTGGTGTGATCGCGCCGAGCCCGGTGACGACGACTTCGGTCCTGTGCATGCCACTCAACCTTTCTTGTATGCGATACAAGCGAACGGGCCTAGTTGTATCACATACAATTCGGGTGTGGAGAAGAAGCGAACCGAAGCCCGACCAACACCGGCCCGGTCGCGTGACCGCGGTCGCGCGACCAGACGCCAGCTGATCGAGGCGACTGCACGGCTCTGCAAGGAGCGGCCCGGCGCCGAGGTGAGCGTCGCGGAGATCGCGAACGCGGCAGGCGCCTTCCCCAACCAGGTCACCTACCACTTCGGCTCCAAGGACTCCCTGCTCGTGCACGCCGCCTTTCTCGGCCTGCTGCACGACGCCCGACGGATCGAGCGCATCGGCCGCCAGGCCCCCGATGCGGCGGCATTTCGGCGCAACATCGCCCGCGCCGTACTGGCCATGCCCTCGCTCCCACCGGTCGCACGGGCACTCGCCGCCGGGATCTCCAAACCCGAACTCGCCCCCGTCGTCGACCGGCACCTCCAGCTGCTGTTCCGGCAGTCCGAGCGCTTCGTGAGCCAGCTCATCGACCGTCGCGGCTGGAAGGTCCGCCGACCGCTCGACGTGGAGGCCAGGACGTTCTGGAGCACCGCGCTCGGCGCAGTGCTGCTCGTCCGCGCCGGGGCACACGGCACCGTCGCCGACCTCGACCTCGCCGGAGCACTGACCATCCACGACGAACCCGAACACGGCTAGCCTGCGCGTTTCACTTGCGGTTGTGTCCGGATCATGAGCGGGAACACGAAAGTGCCTTCTGCGCTGCAATGCCGGTGAGTTAGGGCGTTTCCGCAGGTAGGGGCGGGTGCCAGGCCACTTTGAGGGTGTACTGAACG
>NZ_JBHXML010000126.1:0-13354 GCF_042720345.1 Kitasatospora sp. NPDC058478
CCCGTGTGGGTGGGGGCCGTGTGTGGTCGTTTTGTTCAACCCCCCCCCCCACCCCCCCCGGGGGGGCGGGGGCCCCCCCCGGCCGCGGGCGGGGCCCCCCCCCGGCCGCCGTCCGTTCCGGGCAGTCCGAGGACGGCCCGGCCGAGGTGCAGCAGGCAGTCCCCGAGGTCCGGGCGGGCGCTGTGCGGGCGGTTCCGCACCCCGTCGTTGACCAGCGCGAACAGGGCGTGCACCCGGATCCGGGCCTCGACCGCGTCGTACTCGGGCCGGACCCGCCGCAGCAGGCCGACCCAGGTGCGCAGGAAGTCGCGCCGGAAGTCCACCGCGACCCGGCGGTCCGGCGGGGCCAGCCGCTCCGTCTCGCTCAGCATCGCGCCCAGGTAGTCGCCGTTGCGCAGCGCGAAGCCGACGTACGCGCCCAGGCCGGCCGCCAGCGCCGCCTCCGGCCCGGCGGCGGCCGCGAACGCGCCGTCCACCTCCTGCCAGAGCCGTTCGCGGCTGCGCACCAGCGAGGCGGCGAGCAACTGGGCCTTGCTGTCGAAGTGCCGGTAGACGCTGGGGCCGGAGATGCCGACGGCGGCGCCGAGTTGGTCGGTGCTGACGTTGTCGAAGCCGCGCTGGTGGAAGAGCCGGACGGCCGCCGCGAGCAGCTCCTCGCGGCGTGCCTGCGGCCTGGGCTCCGGCGGCCCGGGGGCGACGGGATCGGCGGCGGAGACGGGGATGAGGGCGGGACCTGGGTGGACAGCGGGATCCGGGTGGGCGGCGGCGCCGCGCAGGGAGGCCGCGAGGACGGCGGCGACGAGTTCGCGCAGCACCGCCTCGGCGCGGCGCGGCTGCGGCGCGGCCGACTGGTAGGAGAGCCCGGTGCAGGCGGAGAGCGCCGACCAGCAGAGCAACTCGGCGTCCGGCGACGGGAGTTCCGGCCGTCCGGCGCGCAGCACGGCGGTCATCAGCGCGACGTCGGCGCGCAGTTCGCGGCGCAGCGCCGCCCGCCGGGCCGGCGGCAGCAGCCTGGCGTCGCGCTGCACCAGGGTGCCGAGCGGGCGGTGTCCGACCGCGACGACGGCCAGCGCGGCGCCGAGGTCGCCGGTGGTGCGGGCCCCGCGCAGCCCGCAGGCCAGCGCGTCCAGCCCCAGCCGGACGGCGCGGTCGAGCAGTTCGGGCTTGCCGCGGAAGTGCCGGTAGAGGGCGGGCGCGGTGATGCCGACCCCGGCGGCGACCTCGGTCATGGAGACCTGGTGGTAGCCGCTGCGGTGGAACCGGTCGGCCGCCACGGCGAGGATCTGGGCGCGCCGCCCGGGCGGTCGTCGGACCACCATGGCGAGCCTCCCTCCCGCGCTCCGGACTGCCGACCGAAGGCTAGCAAGGATTCACTTGAGGGCGCCGACCGCCGGTGGCCACCGACCTTTTCCGGGGCCGTCGACCCTGGACAGCCGAAGCTACCCGGGATTAACTTGTGAGGCCATCACCTGGCACGTTCAGCCCCCGCCGGCGCCCGCAGCCGGTCACCACCGAAGGGAGCGCCGCCGTGCGCCGCACCGTGTTCAACGAGGACCACGAGGCCTTCCGGGAGACCATCCGGGACTTCATCGCCAACGAGGTCGTCCCGGTCTACGAGAGCTGGGAGGCCGACGGCCACCCGCCGCGCGACTTCTACCGACAGCTCGGCGCGCTCGGCGTCTACGGCATCGAAGTGCCGGAGGAGTACGGCGGCGCGGGCGAGAGCGGCTTCAAGTACCAGACGGTGATCACCGAGGAGACCGCCCGGGCGGGCGTGAGCTTCGGCTCCTCGGGCGTGCACACCGCGCTGGTCCTGCCCTACCTGCTGGAGTACGCCACCGAGGAGCAGAAGCGGCGCTGGCTGCCCGGCTTCGTCTCCGGCGACATCATGACCGCCATCGCGATGACCGAGCCGGGCGCCGGCTCCGACCTCGCGGGCATCGCCACCACCGCGCGGCTCTCCGAGGACGGCACCCACTACGTCCTGAACGGCGCCAAGACCTTCATCACCGGCGGCGTGCTGGCCGACCTCGTCCTGGTGGTCTGCCGCACCGCCCCGTACGACCCGGACAACCGCCGGGCCGGCCTGTCCATCCTCTGCGTGGACACCACGTCCCCCGGCTACACGGTCGGCCGCAAGCTGCAGAAGATCGGCCTGCGCACCTCGGACACCGCCGAACTGGCCTTCAGCGACGTCAAGGTGCCGGTGGAGAACCTGCTCGGCGAGGAGGGCCGGGCCTTCTCCTACCTGACCCACAACCTGGTGCAGGAGCGGCTGGCGATCGCCGTCAGCGCGTACGCGTCGGCGGCCGCGGCGGTGCGGTTCGCGCTCCAGTACGTCAAGGACCGCAAGGTGTTCGGCAAGGCGGTGGCCGAGTTCCAGAACACCAAGTTCACCCTGGCCGACTGCGAGGCCCAGGTGGTGGCGCAGCAGTCGATGGTGGACCGCGCGCTGGAGCTGTACCAGCAGGGGGAGCTGACCGTCGCCGACGCGGCCGCCACGAAGCTGTTCTGCACCGAGTCGGCCTCCACCGTCATCGACAAGTGCCTTCAGCTGCACGGCGGTTACGGCTACATCCTGGAGTACCCGATCGCCCGGCTCTACACCGACAACCGGGTGTTCCGGATCTACGGCGGCACCAGCGAGGTCATGCGCAGCATCATCGCCAAGTCGCTCGGCCTGTAGGCGGGGCAGGCGGGTCCACAGCCGCGGCGGGCCGCACCCCCATGGCGGCCCGCCGCACCCGGACGGGCGCACTCGGCCGGGGCCGGCGGGTGCGGCTCAGGCGGACGGGTGCGATCAGTTGGGCGAACCGTGCTCCGCGCGCCAGGCCTCCCAGCCCGCACTGGACGCCACCTTCGCCTCGCGCAGCGCCCGCTGGGCGAACGCGGCCGGCGCGGTCTCCAGGCTGCGCACCCAGCTGCGGCCCGCCGTGGCCAGCGCCGCGCACACCATCGCCGCCCCGGCCACGCCGAGCACGGCACCGATACCGGTGAGCAGCGCGCCGCCGGCCAGCAGCGAGCGGTTGACCTGGAACCCGCCGGAGATTGTCTCGTTGATCGCCATGCCTCCACGATGCGGGCACTCGCCGGGGGCTGCACGTCGAACGGCTCCGGGTGCGCGAGCCGAGCGCGTCCGCGAACCTGGGCACACGGCGCCGGTCCGGGCGCCCGGGGTCGGCCCGGCACGCCGGGTCAGGAGGACGCGCGATGCCCGATCTCGAACAGCTCGCCGTGGAACACCTCGCCCGGGCGGCCGAGAGCCCACACGGGCGCAGCGCCCACCTGGTGCTCCACGACGGCGTCCTACGGCAGACCGTGATCGCGCTGACCGCGGGCACCTCGCTGGACGAGCACACCCCGCCGACCGCCGGCAGCGTCCAGGTGCTGCGCGGCCGGGTCTCGCTGACCATCGCCGGCCGGCACCAGGAGCTGCCGGTCGGACGGCTGGAGCCGGTGCCGCAGGAGCGGCACGGGCTGCTGGCCCACGTCGACTCGGTGGTGCTGCTGACGGTGGTCACCGCCTAGCGGGGCGGCGCCGTCGACAGCGGGCGGAGCGGTTGACGGCTGGCAGCCGTCAGCGGGCGGCAGCGGGCGGTGACGGCACCGCGGGGCTGAGCACGCTTGCGCTGACCAGCCGCAGCCCGCGCAGGAAGTCCCGCCCGCTCGGCGCCAGTTCGGGGGCGGCCAGCCACTGGGCGGCGTACCCGGCCAGCAGGGTCTGGTAGAAGGAGCCGCGGACGATCTCCTCCTCGGTGTCCGGCACTTCGGGCAGCCCCTGGAACAGCGCGGCGAGACCGAGCCGGCCCTCCTTCTGCGCCTCCGCGAACGCGTGCGCCAGCTCGGGCGCGTGCGCGGCCTGGGCGAGCGCCTCGAACTGGGCCGCCCAGAGCCCGCGGTGCTCGGTGAAGACGGTCCTGAGGCCGTCCCAGACCGCGGCGAAGCGCTCCTCCGGGTCGTCCGACACCCGGTTGGCGGCGTCCACCACCGCGCCCAGGGCCGCCCCCATCTCCCCGATCGCCTCGATCATCGCCGCGTTGAGCAGCGCGTCCTTCGAACCGAAGTGGTAGCCGATCGCGGCCAGGCTGACGCCCGAGGCGGTCGCGACGTCACGGGCGGTGGTGCGCCCGTACCCCTTCTCGTACAGGCAGCGCTTGGCGCCGGCCATCAGGTCTTCGCGGTTTCCCATGACCCGATCCTACGGAAGGACTGCACAAATGTCTTGCACGAATGTCTCGCACGGTCGTCTCATGCATTCGTCTCACACGAGCGATTTACACGGATGTACTAGACAGGCGTCTGACACGCCCGTACCGTCTTCCCCATGACCGCAACCACCGGCCGCGCAGGCCGTCGCGAATGGATCGGCCTGGCCGTCCTCCTGCTCCCGACCCTCGTCCTGGCCATGGACATGGGCGTGCTCTTCTTCGCCGTCCCCTTCATCTCCACCATGCTGGCACCCAGCGGCACCCAGCAGCTGTGGATCATGGACATGTACTCGTTCCTGCTCGCCGGGCTGCTCATCACCATGGGCTCGCTCGGCGACCGGATCGGCCGCCGCCGACTGCTGATGATCGGCGCCGCCGGCTTCATCGGTGCCTCGCTGCTCGCCGCCCGGGCCGACACCGCCGACCAGCTGATCGCCGCCCGCGCCCTGCTCGGCGTCGCCGGGGCCACCGTGATGCCCTCGACGCTCGCGCTGATCCGCAACATGTTCCACGACCCCAAGCAGCGGCAGATCGCCCTCGGCGCCTGGGGCGGCGTCCTCACCGCTGGCGCCACCCTCGGCCCGGTCGTCGGCGGCCTGCTGCTCGACCACTTCTGGTGGGGCTCCACGTTCCTGGTCGCCGTCCCGGTGATGGCCCTGGTGCTGCTCACCGCGCCCGCCCTGCTCCCCGAGTACCGCTCCACCGCCCGCACCGGCCGCTTCGACCTGCCCGGCGCCGCGCTCTCGATGGCCGCGATCCTGCCGCTGGTCTACGGCGTCAAGACCCTCGCCGTGGACGGCTGGAGCCCGCTGCCCGCCCTCGCCGTCCCCGTCGGCCTGCTGCTGGCCGCCGCGTTCGTCCGGCGCCAGCGCACCGCCGCCGACCCGCTGATCGACCTCGGCCTGTTCCGGATCCGCACCTTCAGCGGCGCGATCAGCGTCAACACCATCGCGATGTTCGCGATGATGGGCTTCTCCCTCTTCACCTCGCAGTACCTGCAACTGGTCAAGGGCATGAGCCCGCTCACCGCCTCGCTCTGGTCGCTGGTGCCCAGCGTCGGCGTCGGCGCGGCCGTCGGCACCAGCTCGGCGCTGGCCGGCAAGGTCCGCCCGGCGGCCCTGATGGGCGGCGGGTTCCTGGTCGGCGCGGCGGGCTTCGCGCTGATGACCCAGGTCGGCGCGCACTCCCCGCTGGCGCTCATCCTCGTCGCGGCGGGCGTCCTCGCCGCCGGCACCGTCGGCACCATGACCATGACCGCCGAAATGGTCGTCTCCGCCGCCCCCGTCGAGCAGGCCGGCGCCGCTTCCGCCACCTCCGAGACCGCCGTCGAACTCGGCAGCTCACTCGGCATCGCCCTGCTCGGCGCGGCCGGCGCCGCCGTCTACCGCCACCAGCTGGACGGCGCCCTCCCCGCGGGCGTCGACGGCGAGGCCGCCCGGACCGCCCAGGACACCCTCGGCGGCGCGGTCACCGTCGCCGGCCACCTGCCCGGCCGGATCGGCACGGACCTGCTGGAGACCGCCCGGGCCGCCTTCACCGACGGCCTGCACGTCGCCGCGGTGGTCGGCCTGGTCTTCGCCCTCGGCGCCGCCCTGCTGGCCTACCGCCTGATGCGCCACCTCCCCGCCGCCGCCCCGGCCCCGGAGGCCGTCACCGTCTGACCCACCAGGACCGATCCACGCGAGTCATCGAGAGCCCCCGCCCCCACGGGCGGGGGCTCTCCGCCGTTCCCGCCGGCCCCTACCGGTGCCGGTAGACCTCACGACGGTTGCCGACCGCCATGACCCAGACGATCAGCACCCCGCCCTCGACGGTGTACAGCACCCGGCGAGTGTGGAGCAGCCCCTCACGGTCGGCCGTGGTGATCGCGGAGCAGGGCGGCCATCCCCTCCAGCTAGACGGAGCCTTCGAGGCCCTCGGCCTCGGCCTCGGCCGCGAGGCGGTTCAGCCTCTCGTTCTCGGCCTGCTCGGCGATTTCCACGAGGTGCTGGTACTCGGCGATGTCGATCACCACCGCCTCCTGCCGGCCGCGCCTCGTGATGATCGTCGGAGTTCCGTCACGTCGGGCCCGGTCGATCACGTCCGCGAGGTGGCTCCGGACCTCGGCCATCGGCTCGATCACTGGCTCGCCCATGGCATCAAGGTAGCGGTTGTACGTCCATTGGTGTGCCGAGGTCGGCGGCACGACCGCAGATCGCGGGCGGCAACGGACGGGCCTCGTCAACGGGCGGGCCGGACGGTCCACCTGGGGGTGGAGGGCGGGGCGTCCACCCCCGGGGGCGTGCGTCGGCGGCCCCCGGGGAGGACCGTGAAGGGGTACTGGCCCGTCCCTCCTATCCGCCGGGAGCCGCCGCATGTCCCTGACGACCCTGCTCTCCCTCCTCGGCATGCTGTGCTGGGTCGGTTACGAGCTGATGCTGCGCCGCCGCGAGGACTCCGCCGCCGGCACCTGGCGCGCGGATGGCCGCGACCGCGGCTCGACCCGGCTGCTGCTCGCCTGCTACGTCGCCGCGGTGCTGGTCGTGGTGCTGTTCGGCCGCGCCGGGATCGGCGAACTGCCGCCCTGGGCCCGCTGGTTCGGGATCGCACTGATCGCCGCCGGGCTGGCGCTGCGGGCCTGGGGCATGCGCACCCTGGGCCGCTACTACACCCGCACCCTGCGCACCGTGGACACCCAGCGCGTCGTCCGCAGCGGCCCGTACCGGCAGATCCGCCACCCCGGCTACGCCGGCAGCCTGCTGGTCTGGACGGGCTACGCGCTCGGCCTGGGCAGCTGGCCGGCGGCCCTGCTGGTGCCGGCGCTGCTGCTCGGCGCGTACGGCTGGCGGATCGCCGCCGAGGAGCGACTGCTGCTGGCCGCCTTCGGGCCGGAGTACGCGCAATACCGGCGGATGTCGAAGCGACTCGTGCCCTTCGTGTACTGAGCCGCCGCCGATCGGGCGGTTGTCGGCTGCGACCCCTGGCGACGGGAGCGAAGGGGCCCGAGGGGCGGGTGTTGCGCGGCGCGGTGCCGTGCGGGCTGGTCACGGGTGTGCGAGCCGGACCGGGCCGGTTCCGGCCGCTGCCGCGGGCGCTCGCGTTCCGCTCGAACGGCACCTGCTTTTTGGCCAGCGTTTCCCGGCCGGTGTATCCGTTCGCCGTCGTCGCCAGGCATACTGGCCAGCACGGGCGCTCGCCCACCCTTGACTCTAGACAAGAAGGGACCGGTGGCCAGGGATGCTGCGGAACGGTCTTGAGCCCTGGCACCTCCTGGTGGTGCTGGCGATCGTCATCCTGCTGTTCGGGTCGAAGAAGCTGCCGGAGATGGCCCGCGGCCTCGGCAAGTCGATGCGCATCCTGAAGGCGGAGACGAAGGCGCTGCGCGAGGACGAAGCCCCGGCGGACGCGGCGCAGAGCGCCGGCACCGCGCAGAGCACCGCCGCGCCGCAGCCGGCCGCCACGACCCCGCCGGCCGTCACGCCGACCAACGTGACCAAGGCCACCGAGACGAAGCGGCCCGAGACGGCCGTCTGAGTCCCGCTCTTTTCCGGAAGCCCCCGGTACCGTCCGATGACGGTGCCGGGGGTTTCTGCTGCATCCGGGCTGCTCACGGCCCTCCCGACTGGCCGTCCGATCTGATCCGTTATCTCCTGGTATGCACCTACCGGAGGAACGGAGTCGCGGCATGCCCACCGACGAACCGGGCGACGAGCCGCCCGTCAGACCGCCCGTCGGACCCCCGGGCGGACCGCCTGCCGGACCGCCGGGCGGACCCCCCGGTGAATCCCCCGGTGAACCGCCTGCCGGGTCGCCCGACGAGCTGGCCGACCTGCGGGCCCGCCTGAACGCCGCCGAGGCCCACCAGGCGCGGCTCACCCGGCAGTTGGAGACCCGCCCGGACCGCCACCGGGTGCGCTCCCTCTTCGCCGTCCTGCTGATCCTGCTGGCCTGCGTGCTGACCCCGCTGAGCGCCGTCGCGGTGTGGGCGAGGTCGGAGATCGGCGACACCGACCGGTACGTCGCGACCATGGCGCCGCTGGCCAGGGACCCGGCGGTCAGGGCGGCCGTCACCAACCGGGTCACCGACGAGATCGTGACGCGGATCCCGGTCGACTCGCTGCTCGACACCATCGCCCCCGACGACCGGCCCAAGCTCGGCGCGCTGCTGAACGGCATCGGCCAGGCCCTCACCGACGGGCTCACCGGCTTCGTCCGCAACCAGGTCCAGCGGGTGGTGGACAGCGACGCCTTCGCCACCCTCTGGACGGACGTCAACCGGCAGGCGCACACCGCGATCGACCGGATGCTGACCGGGCAGGGCGGCGGCGCCGTCGAGGTCAGGAACGACACCGTGGTGCTCGACCTCGCCCCGGTGATCGCCCGGGTGAAGACCGCGCTGGTCGACAACGGGCTCACGCCGGCCGCGAGGATCCCGGAGATCCACACCTCGTTCACGCTGGTGCAGTCCTCCGCCATCCCCAAGGTCCGCACCGGCCTGCGGCTGCTGGACCTGGCCGGCTTCTGGATGCCGGTGATCACGCTGGCCTGCGCGGTCGGCGGGGTGCTGCTCGCGGTCCGGCGGCGCCGGGCGGCGGTCACGGTGGCGCTGGGGATGGCCGGCGGGGCGCTGCTGCTGGGCATCGGGCTGAGCGTGTTCCGGGCCGTCTACCTGGACGGGCTCCCCGCCGGGGTGGACCAGTCGGCCGCCCAGGCGGTGTACGACGCGCTGGTGCGCTACCTGCGCTCCGCCGTCCGGGTGGTGATCGCGCTCGGCCTGATCGTCGCGCTCGGCGCCTGGATCAGCGGCGGCGGGCGCTGGGCCCGCACCGCGCGCGGCAGCTGGCACGCGGGGCTCGGCGCGGCCCGGAGCACCGCCGAGCGGGCCGGGCTGCGGCTCGGGCCGGTCGGGCGGTTCGTCCACCGCTGGAAGGCCTGGCTGGGCTGGGCGGCGGTCGCGGGCGCGGCGCTGGCGTTCGTGCTGTGGAGCTATCCGACGGTGCTGGTGACGCTCTGTCTGGCGCTCGCGCTGGTCGCCGTCCTGGCGGTGCTGGAGCTGCTGGACGAGCCCGGCCGACCGGACGGAGGAGCCCCGGCCTCCGCCTGAGGGGCGGTCGGCGGGGGCCGGTACCGCGGCCGCCGCCGACCCGCCCCCGGACGGTCCGGCCCGAACGGCCCAGCCCGGGACGCGCCCGACCCGGCGCAGCCGCAGGCTGGACGCGATGTCCGGAAGCCAGCCACCACCACCGCAAGGCCGGGTCGACCCGAGGTCCGCGCTCTGGCTGCTGGGCGCCTGCACCGCGCTGATCCTCGCGTACTGGATTCTCCCCCTGCGCCGGCTCGGCTACCACCACCCCGTCCTCAGCTGGCTGGTGTTCACCGCCGCGCTGGTCGGCCTGAGCGGCCTGCTGCTGGCGAAGACCACCGCCGTGCTGCGGGGCGACGCGAAGCGCCCGGTGGCCTGGCTGTCCTTCCTGATCTTCCTCGCGATGACCATCTTCGCCGCGACCTACTACGTCATGGCCGCCCGTCCGGGCGATTTCGATGGGCTGGTCACCCGGCTCGACGCCCTGTACTTCACCGTCGTCACCCTGGCCACCGTCGGCTACGGCGACATCACCCCGGCCGCACAGGCGCCCCGCCTCGTGGTGATCCTGCAGATCGGGTACACCTTCGTCTTCCTCGCCACGGCGGCGGGGACGCTGTCGCGGGCGATCCGGGCGAACGTCGAGACCCGGAGCCACCGCAAGCCGTGACGTTGTCCACAGGCTGTGGACGGCCACGTCCGATCGGTCAGGATCCGAGAAGCACGCCCGCGCGGCCACACCTAGCATCGGCGCCATGGACATCACCATTCACACCAGCGTCCTCCCGCACGACGACCCGGACGCGTCCCTGGTCTTCTACCGCGACGTCCTCGGCTTCGAGGTCCGCGGCGACGTCGGGCAGGGCAAGATGCGCTGGATCACCGTCGGCCCCGCCGGGCGGCCCGACACCTCCATCCTCCTGGCGCCGCCGGCCGTCGACCCCGGGGTCACCGAGGACGAGCGCCGCACCATCGCCGAGATGATGGCCAAGGGCACCTACGGCTGGATCCTGCTGGCCACCCGGGACCTCGACGGCACCTTCCGGGCGGTGCAGGCCGGCGGCGCCGAGGTCGTCCAGGAGCCGACCGAGCAGCCGTACGGCATGCGCGACTGCGCCTTCCGCGACCCCGCCGGCAACCTGATCCGCATCCAGGAACTGCGCTGAGCCGTCCGGCCGCGCGCCGGCCGTACGGGCCGTGCAGTCCCTGACGGCCGCGACGGCCGGAGTCGGGCCCGGTGAGAGGAGTCCTCCCGTGTGTCACCCCTCGTGGGCCCGCGCCCGCGCGGCGGCGCAGCGACTGAAAGACCTCGCGCGGCTGCGCCGCGTCCGGGACCGGATCGACCGCGAGTACGCGCGGCCACTCGACGTCCTGGCGCTCGCGCGCGACGCCGGCCTGGCGGCCGGGCAGCTCAGCCGCGAGTTCCGGCTGGCCTACGGCGACTCGCCGTACGACTACCTGACGGCGCGTCGCGTCGAGCGCGCGGCCGCGTTCCTGCGCTGCGGCGGCCTCGGCGTCACCGCGGTCCGCCGCGCGGTCGGCTGCACCTCGCCGGACGCCTTCCGCACCCGCTTCACCGAACTGGTCGGCATGCCGCCCGACGACTACCGGCGCCGCGCACGACGGGCCCCCGGACCGGTCAGGATTCGAGAAGCCCCGGCCACCGGGCCCCACCTAGCGTGGAGGACATGACTTCCATCGACTCCCTCATCCTCGACGTGGCCGACCCCACGGCCGCCCGCAGCTTCTACACCACCGCCTTCGGCCTGGACACGCAGCTGCGCCTGCGGGCCTCGCAGGAGCCGACCACCGGCTTCCGCGGGTTCACGCTGTCGCTCACGGTGTCCCAGCCCGCCACCGTCGACGGCTTCGTCGACGCCGCCCTCGACGCCGGCGCCACCGCCCTCAAGCCCGCCGCGAAGTCGCTCTGGGGCTACGGCGGCGTCGTCCAGGCCCCGGACGGGACGATCTGGAAGATCGCGACCTCCGCGAAGAAGGACACCGGCCCGGCCACCCGGCGGATCGACCGGCTCGTGCTCCTGCTGGGAGTCGCGGACGTCTCCGCGAGCAAGCGGTTCTACGTCGACCGCGGCCTCGCCGTGGCGAAGAGCTTCGGCCCGGTGTACGTCGAGTTCGCCACCGGGTCCAGCCCGGTCAAGCTCGCGCTGTACAAGCGCCGGGCCCTCGCCAAGGACGCCGGAGTCTCCCCCGACGGCAGCGGATCGCACCGGCTCGTGATCGGCGGCACCGCCGGAACCTTCACCGACCCGGACGGGTTCGCCTGGGCCGCCGAACAGCCCGCGGCCGCGCGCTGAAGCGCCCCGCCGGACAGAACTTGGGCCCTGCGGTCACCAGTCCTGGTTGTCGGCGGCCGTGGCGTGCAGGGTGATCAGCAGGGCGCCGAGGCGGGCGTTCCAGTTGGCGCTGGTGGGGCCGTCGATGGCGTGCTTCTTGGCCAGGTCGCGGATCACCTTCTGGGCGTCCTTGAGCTCCTGGGCCGCGTCGTCCGGATTGCCCTCGTTGAGGCGGGCGGAGGCGTCGTCGAGGATCCGCAGCAGCTCCGCCTGGCGGTCGTGCTCCTTGCCCCCGACCGGGGTCTGGACGACGGCCTGGCGGAAGGCGTTGAGCTGGAGGGCCGCCCCCTGGTTGCGGGGGACGCCCGGGTTGGGGGCCGTGGGGAGACCGGCCGGGGTGGTGGGGGCCGCGGTGGTGGGCGTCGGGGTCGCCGCGGGGGTGGACGCGCGGGCCGGGGTGCTGGGCGCGGCAGCCGGGGTGCTGGGGGCGGTGGCCGCCGGCGGCTTGGCGGGAGCGGGAGCGGCGGCGTTGCCGGCGGGCTCGTCCAGGGCGGCGACGGCCAGGGCGGTGACGCCGGCGAGTCCGGCCACGCCCAGTGCGCCGAGGACGAGGGGCCTGCGGCGGCGGTTGCGGTTGCGGCCGGCGGCCCCGGGCGGGGCCTGCCGGACGGGCGCCATCAGCGAAGTGGCCGGCGGGGCCTGCGGGACGGGCGCCATCAGCGAGGTGACGGCCGGGGCCTGCGGCGGGAGCAGGGTGGTGTGCTGCTGGTTGGGGTTCACCGGCCGTACGGGCGGCAGCAGTTGGGTGGCGGCGGCGGTGGCGAGGAGTTCCGCCGTCGGGTCGCCGACCGCCAACCCGGGGATGGTGGAGAGGAGTTCGGCCCGCGCCGCGACGGCGTCCGCCGGCCGGTCGGCGGGGTTCTTGGCGAGCAGGCGCAGCACGGCCGCGTCCAGCGCGGGCGGCAGGCCGGGGCGGCGGTAGGACGGCGGCAGGGGCTGCTCGCTGACGTGCTTGAAGGCGATCGCCACCGGCGTCTCGGCGGTGAACGGCGTCTCGCCGGTGAGCATTTCGGTGAGCACGCAGCCGACCGCGTAGAGGTCGGTGCGGCCGTCCAGGGGCGAGGCGGTGGCCTGCTCGGGCGACAGGTAGGCGGCCGTACCGAGCACGCTCGCCGTCTGGGTCAGGTTGCTGGACGAACCGGCCCGGGCGATGCCGAAGTCGACGACCTTCACCCCGCCGTCGTCGGTGATCATGATGTTGCCGGGTTTGATGTCCCGGTGGACCAGCCCGGCCGCGTGCGCGACCGCCAGCGCCTCGCAGACCGCCGCCGCGATGCCGACGGCGCGTTCCACCGGCAGACCCGGCTGCTGCGCCAGCACGGCGGCGAGCGAACGGCCGTGGACGAGCTCCATGACGATGAACGGCGTGCCCTGGTCGACGCCCGAGTCGAAGACCATGACGATCCTCGGGTGCACCAGCATGGCCGCGTGCTGCGCCTCGCGGCTGAACCGCTCGGCGAAGCGGGGGTCGTCGGCGAGTCCCCCGTTGAGGACCTTGACGGCCACCTGACGGCCCAGCACGTGGTCCAGCCCGCGCCAGACGGTGGCCATGCCGCCGACGCCGAGTATCTCGACGAGTTCGTAACGCCCGTTCAGCGCCCGTCCGATCACCTGGGACTCCCCTCACGTGCCGTGCCCGGTGTTCCGGGCCGCCTCGTGCACCTGTGCACGATAGCCGCACCGCCGGACCGCACCGCCGGGGGCGGGGAGGCGGTCGGGGGACCGGGCAG
>NZ_JBHXML010000127.1:0-13035 GCF_042720345.1 Kitasatospora sp. NPDC058478
TTTTGGCACGCTGTTGAGTTCTCAAGGAACGGACACTTCCTTCGGACCGCCTTCCAGCGGGCCCTCCGGGCGCTTCGTTCTTTCGTGTTCCCAGCCTACCAGATGTTTTCCGCTCCGTTTACCGGAGGTTTTCGCATCTGAAATCTGGTGTTAACCGCCAAGTCGCGGCGACTCGGCCAACCATAGCGGGTCGCCCGCCGGAGTGCGAATCGAGGCGCTCCCGGTGTCACCCGGTCGGCGGCATGATTTGTTGCTCTCGCGAGCATATACAGCAATGGTCCCGATTCGCCAAGATGCCTGTAGAGTGCGGCGCATCGACTAAGAGGACTAGACCACTAAACGGTCGGTGAGCCGCCGGACGACGAGCCGGGCTGGGCGTGGGTCTTCGCCCGGGAATGTCAACAGATGTCCGAAGTTGACATGATTTAGGCTTCAGTCGATCGTCCTGCCGCTGCTCGCGGCCGCTCGCTGTACCGCTCACTTGGGAGGCACAACCATGACCACTGTGACGTCGCCGCTGACCGGCAAGGTCGTCGGGCTCGCCGGCGTGCCCGACCCGGTGTTCTCCGGCGCGATGGTCGGCCCCGGCACCGCGATCGACCCGGAGCGCCGGCCGACCGAGGCGGTCGCTCCGGTGGACGGCGTCGTCGTCTCCATGCACCCGCACGCGTTCGTCGTGGTGGACGCCGAGGGCCACGGTGTACTGACCCACCTGGGGATCGACACCGTGCAGCTGAACGGCGAGGGCTTCGAGCTGCTGGTCAACAAGGGCGACACGGTGACCCGCGGTCAGGCCGTCATCAAGTGGGACCCGGCCGCCGTCGAGGCCGCGGGCAAGTCGCCCATCTCGCCGATCGTGGCGCTGGAAGCGAGCGCCGACTCGCTCGGCGGCCTGCGGGAGGACGGCGAGGCCGTCTCCGGCGAGGCCCTGTTCAGCTGGAACTGACCTCTTACTTTGCACACACCCGCCCCGCAGGAGTTGTCGGGGCGGCCCGGCACACAGCGGTTCCCGGCGGGGCCGCTCCTCTCAGCGGAGACAGGTGACATGAAGAAGACGCTGCGCGGCGTGGGTGTCAGCCACGGGGTCGCGATCGGCCAGGTGCGGCACATGGGGACGGCGGTGCTGGAGCCCCCGGCCACCCAGATCCCGACCGAGGACGCCCCGCGCGAGCAGGCCCGCGCCCAGGCCGCCGTCGAGGCGGTCGCCGCGGACCTGATCGCCCGCGGCAACCTGGCCGGTGGCGAGGCGCAGGCCGTCCTGGAGGCCCAGGCGCTGATGGCGCAGGACCCGGAGCTGATGGCCGACGTGTCCCGCCGGATCGCCGTCGGCAGCAGCGCCGAGCGCGGTGTGTACGACGCCTTCGCCGCCTACCGGGCGCTGCTCGCCTCCGCCGGCGACTACCTGGCCGGGCGGGTCGCCGACCTGGACGACGTCCGCAACCGCATCGTGGCCCGGCTGCTGGGCGTGCCGATGCCGGGCGTGCCGGACAGCGACGAGCCGTACGTGCTGTTCGCGCGGGACCTGGCGCCGGCCGACACCGCGCTGCTCGACCCGACGCTGGTGCTCGGCTTCGTGACCGAGGAGGGCGGGCCGACCAGCCACAGCGCCATCCTGGCGCGGGCGTTGGGCGTGCCGGCCGTGGTCGCGCTGCCCGCTGCGACGGACGTCGCCGAGGGCACCGTCGTCGCCGTGGACGGCAGCTCCGGTGACGTGCTGCTGGAGCCCTCGCAGGAGAAGCAGGACGAGCTGCGGGCGGTCGCCGCCCAGCGCAAGGCCGCGCTGGCCGCGTCCTCCGGCCCGGGGCAGACCTCGGACGGCCACCGCGTGCCGCTGCTGGCCAACGTGGGCGGCCCGGCGGACGTGCCGGCCGCGCTGGAGAACGGCGCCGAGGGCGTCGGCCTGTTCCGGACCGAGTTCCTCTTCCTGGACGACTCCGCGAAGGCGCCCACCGAGGAGAAGCAGGTCGAGGCGTACCGCAAGGTGCTGGAGGCGTTCCCGGAGGGCCGGATCGTGGTCCGGGCGCTGGACGCGGGCGCGGACAAGCCGCTGGACTTCCTCACCCCGGCCGACGAGCCGAACCCGGCGCTGGGCGTGCGCGGTCTGCGCACCCTGCTGGAGCACCCGGAGGTGCTGCGGACGCAGCTGCGGGCGCTGGCCAGGGCCGCCGAGGGCCTGCCGGTGCACCTTGAGGTGATGGCCCCGATGGTGGCCGACCGCAAGGACGCCAAGGACTTCGCCCAGGCGTGTCGCGAGGCGGGGCTGGAGGCCAAGTTCGGCGCGATGGTGGAGATCCCGTCGGCCGCGCTGCGGGCCCGGTCGATCCTCCAGGAGGTCGAGTTCCTGTCGCTGGGGACCAACGACCTCGCGCAGTACACCTTCGCCGCCGACCGTCAGGTGGGCGCGCTGGCCCGGCTGCAGGACCCGTGGCAGCCGGCGCTGCTGGACCTGATCGCCGCGGCCGCCGAGGCGGCGCAGGCGACCGGCAAGAGCTGCGGCGTCTGCGGTGAGGCGGCCGCCGACCCGCTGCTGGCCGTGGTGCTGACCGGTCTGGGCGTCACCAGCCTCTCGATGGGCTCGGCCTCGATCCCCTACGTGCGCTCGACGCTGGCCAAGTACACGCTGGCGCAGTGCCGCCGGGCGGCCGAGGCGGCCCGGGCGACGGACAGCGCCGAGGAGGCGCGGGCCGCCGCGCAGCAGGTGCTGTCGGGCGAGTAGGACAGGCGAACAGCAGGAAGGGGGGCTCCCACCGGGTCGGTGGGAGCCCCCCTTCGGCGTGTCCGGTCAGGCTCGGGCCTGCCGATCGCGGCGGAGCTGCTCGAAGAAGCGCAGGTGGTCGATGTCGTCGACGGAGCCGGGGTTGACGGCCTGCTCCAGCGGGGTGCCGGAGAGGATCCGCTTGACCGGGACCTCGATGCGCTTGCCGGTGAGGGTGTGCGGGAGGCCGCGCACCGCGATGACCTCGTCGGGGACGTGGCGCGGGGAGAGTTGGGTGCGCAGCGAGGTGCGGATGCGGCCGATCAGCCCCTCGTCGAGCTCGGCACCGGGGGCGAGGACGACGAACAGCGGCATCCAGTAGCCGCCGTCGGGCTCCTCCAGGCCGATGACCAGGGATTCGGCGATCTCGGGGAGGCGTTCGACGACCTCGTAGATGTCCGAGGAGCCCATCCGGACGCCCTGGCGGTTGAGTGTGGAGTCGGAGCGGCCGTGGATGACGACGGTGCCGCGGGAGGTGACGGTGATCCAGTCGCCGTGGCGCCAGACGCCGGGGTACATGTCGAAGTAGCTGTCGTGGTACCGGGTGCCCTCGGGGTCGTTCCAGAAGCCGGTGGGCATGGACGGGATGGGCTTGGTGACGACGAGTTCGCCGACGGTGTCGGTGTGCGGGTGGCCCTGGACGTCCCAGGACTCGACGGCGGCGCCGAGGCAGGGCGCCTGGATCTCGCCGAGGTGGACGGGCAGGGTGGGGACGCCGCCGACGAAGCAGGAGCAGACGTCGGTGCCGCCGCTGACGGAGGCGAGCCAGACGTCCTCCTTGACCTCCTCGTAGATCCAGCGGAAGCCGTCGGGCGGGAGCGGGGAGCCGGTGGTGCCGATGCAGCGGACGGCGGAGAGGTCGAGGTCGCGGCCGGGGTGCAGCTCGGCCTTGCGGCTGGCGATCACGTAGGCGGCGGAGGTGCCGAGGACGGTGGCGCGGGTGCGGGCGGCGACCGACCAGAGCGCGCCGGTGTCGGGGTGGCCGGGGCTGCCGTCGTAGGTGACGATCGTGGCCCCGACCAGGAGGCCGGCCAGCAGGAAGTTCCACATCATCCAGCCGGTGGAGGTGTACCAGAGGAAGCGGTCCCGGGGGCCGAGGTCGAGGTGGAGGCCGGCCTGCTTGAGGTGTTCGAGCAGGATGCCGCCCTGGCTCTGGACGATGGCCTTGGGCAGGCCGGTGGTGCCGGAGGAGTAGAGCACCCAGAGCGGGTGGTCGAAGGGGACGGCCTCGTAGACCGGCTCGACGTCGTCGGCGACCAGGTCGTCCCAGTGCAGGGCGCCCTCGGGGGCGGGGGCGCCGAGCAGCGGGACGTGGACGACGGTGCGCAGGGTGGGGAGTTCGCGGCGCAGTTCGGCGACGACCTCGGTGCGGTCGTGGTCCTTGCCGCCGTAGTGGTAGCCGTCGACGGCGAAGAGGACGGCGGGTTCGATCTGCTGGAGGCGGTCCAGGACGCTGCGGGCGCCGAAGTCGGGGGCGCAGCTGGTCCAGATCGCGCCGACGGCGGCGGTGGCGAGGAGGGCGACGGCGGCCTGCGGGATGTTGGGCAGGTAGGCGCTGACGCGGTCGCCGGGGCCGATGCCCCGGGCGCGCAGGGCGGCGGCCAACGAGCCGACCTGGCGGCGCAGTTCGGACCAGGTGAGGACGGCCGGCTGTTCGGTGGTCTCGTCGAGGTGCAGGACGGCCGGGCGGTCGGCGTTGGCCGGGTCCTCGGCGGCGCGCAGGGCGTGTTCGGCGTAGTTGAGGCGGGCGCCGGGGAACCAGCGGGCGCCGGGCATGGCGGGGTCGGCGAGGACGGCCTCGGGGACCTGGGTGAAGCGGACGTCGAACCACTGGGTGATCGCGGTCCAGAAGCGGTCGAGGTCGGCGGTGGACCAGGCGTGCAGGTCGGCGTAGCTCTGGGCGGCCTGCTGGTCGTCGGCGGCCGGGGCGAGCGGGGCGGCCGGGGCGCCGTGGTGTTCGGCGGCCCAGGCCTGGAAGGCCACCAGGCTGGTGGCTGCGGCGCGAGCGGGGTTGGGGCGCCAGAGCGGCTGGTCCTGGGGTGGGGTGCTCACGGTGGTGGTCTCCCGGCCGGTGGTGGGGACGGGAGTGCTTGTGGCAGGCCCGTCCGGTTGGGCTGTCGGTGCAGACCATGCCATGTGAGCGGCCGCTGCGCCAGGGTCCGCCCGGTGGGTGCCGGGCCGGTCAGCGGCCGGAGATTCCGCCGCTGGACTCACCGCTGAACTCGCCGCCGAACCAGGAGCGGGAGACCCGGGTGTGGAAGGGGAAGGCGAGCGGGGTGTCGGGGGCGGCGAGCTGCCAGCCGTCGGTCTCGTCGGTGGGGCGCGAGGGCGGGAGTTCGGCGAGCGGACGGGCCGGGAGCAGGCCGAAGAGGCAGAGGAAGCCGCCCCTGGCGTCGGAGTCGGTGGCGACCAGGGTGATGTCGGCGGCGTCGGCCAGGATGCCGGTCTCCTCGCACAGTTCGCGCACGCACGCCTGCTGCCAGCTCTCGCCGTAGTCCACGTAGCCGCCGGGGAAGGCAAGTTGGCCGTAGCCGGGCTCGATGGTGCGGCGGATGACGACGAGGGTGGGGTCGGCGTCGGGGCGGGTGACCGGGAGGAGGGTGACCACGACGGGCAGCGGGTTGCGGTAGCTGATCTCGGCGCAGCCGGGGCAGGTGCGGGGCCAGCGGTCGGTGCCTGCCGGGTAGGACGTGCCGCAGAAGTGGCAGTGGGAGAACGGCTGGTTGACCGCGCGTGTCGGGTCGTCAGTGGTCATGGCCGGATGGTAGCCGGGTGCGCGCGGCGGCCGTCAGCGGAGTTCGCCGTCGCGGGTGGGGCGGAGCAGGGCGGGGTGCAGGAGGCTGGCGTCTCCGGCGTGGTAGGTGCGGGCCCGGGGGCCGCCGCGGGCGCCGCCGCGGGCGGTGGTGGCGCCGGTGCTCTCGACGAAGCCGGGGACGGAGAGGACCTTGCGGTGGAAGTTGCCGGGGTGGAGCTTCTCGTCCCAGACGGCCTCGTAGACGGCGCGCAGGTCGGGGATGGTGAAGTCGTAGGGCAGGAAGGCGGTGGCGAGCGGGCTGTACTCGAGTTTGGCCCGGACGCGGTCGAGGCCGTCGGCGAGGATGCGCGCGTGGTCGAAGGCGAGCGTGCGGGAGGACTGGCCGGTGGGCCCGCCGACACCACCCCCGTGGGTGTCGGCGGGCGCACCGGCGGCTCGGGGTCGGCCACCGGGCCGGGTGCCCAGGTCGAGGTCGGCGACGGGGTGCCAGGTGGCGGCTGCGGCGTCCGTACCGGCCTGCGGGTCGGGCAGGTCGGGGGCGAAGGCGAGGTAGGCGACGGAGACGACGTGCATGCGCGGGTCTCGCTCGGGGGCGCCGTAGGTGCCGAGCTGTTCGAGGTGGACGCGGCAGAGCGCGGCCTCGACTTCGGAGCCGCCGAGCAGGCCGGTCTCCTCGGCGAGTTCGCGGGCGGCGGCCTCGTCCAGGCTCTCCTCTCCGGCGCGCAGGAAGCCGCCGGGCAGGGCCCAGCAGCCCTGGTAGGGCGGGGCGCCGCGCTGGACGAGCAGGACGTGCAGGCCGCTGTGACGCAAGGTCAGGGCGACCACGTCGACGGTGACGGCGATCGGGGCGTAGGCGCGCGGGTCGTAGGCGGCGAGCCACTCCTGCTCGTCCTGCTCGCTCGCGGGCGTGGTCGGGGGCGGGGTGGACGGGTCGTCCGTTTCCATCACCGGCTCCTCTCCGCGCTCGCCGCCGTACGGGGTGCTGTCGTTCTCTGGCTGAGCACAACGTAGCGATTCCGTTCCCCGGCGGCAAATGGTTTTCCGGGTCCGCGGGGATGCCCGGCTTCTAGGCTGTGACCAGGAACGACCGCGCCCGAGGAGGCCCCATGCCCACTGCTCCCCCGCCGGACTTCGCCGCGGCGCTGGCGGCCGGTCCGCTGGTGCTGGACGGCGGGATGTCGAACCAGCTGGCGGCGGCCGGGCACGACCTCCTCGACGAGCTGTGGTCGGCGCGGCTGCTGGCGGACGCGCCGGAGGCGGTGGTGGCGGCGCACCGGGCGTACTTCGCGGCCGGGGCGGACGTCGCCATCACGGCGAGCTACCAGGCGAGCTTCGAGGGCTTCGCCCGGCGCGGAGTGGGCCGGGCCCAGGCCGCACGGCTGCTGGCGCGCAGCGTGGAGCTGGCCCGGGAGGCGGCGCGGGCCGAGCCGGGCGGGCGGCGGCGCTGGGTCGCGGCGTCGGTGGGGCCGTACGGGGCGGTGCTGGCGGACGGTTCGGAGTACCGGGGCCGGTACGGGCTGAGCACCGCGGAGCTGGTGGCCTTCCACCGGCCGCGGCTGGAGGCGCTGGCGGCGGCCGGGCCCGACGTGCTGGCGCTGGAGACGGTGCCGGACGCGGACGAGGCGCGGGCACTGCTGGAGCTGGTGCGCGGGCTGGGCGTGCCGGCCTGGCTGTCGTTCAGCGTGGCGGGCGGCCGGACCAGGGCGGGCCAGCCGCTGGCGGAGGCGTTCGCGCTGGCGGCCGGGGTGGACGAGGTGCTGGCGGTGGGCGTGAACTGCTGCACCCCGCAGGACGCGGACCGGGCGGTGGCGCTGGCGGCCGAGGTGACCGGCAAGCCGGTGGTGGTGTATCCGAACAGCGGGGAGGAGTGGGACGCCGCGCGCCGGGACTGGCGCGGCGAGCCGACGTTCCGCTCGGCCCGGGTGGGCGGCTGGCTGGCGGGCGGCGCACGGCTGGTGGGCGGCTGCTGCCGGGTGGGGCCGGACGGGATCGCCGCGCTGGCGGCGGAGGTCGCGGTGCGACGGGGGCGCTCGAGCGACGTCGGGGGGTGAGGGACGTCTGAGTGTGAGCGGCGCGGCGGGCGGCGGGCGGCGGAGGTTAACGGACGGCCGAGCGCGGGTTACCGAGGGGGAAGGTGCACGGACCGGCGACGGCCTGGCAGACTCGTCCCGTTACCACTGCGGTCGACAATGTCGACCGCCTGTCAGCGCGGAGGTCCCCATGCCCGGCCCGATCCAGTCGCTCTCCCGGGCCGCCGCGATCTTGCGCCTGCTGGCCGGCGGTGAGCGCCGCCTGGGCCTGTCCGAGGTCGCGACGGCGCTGGAACTCGCCAAGGGCACCGCGCACGGCATCCTGCGCACGCTCCAGCAGGAGGGGTTCGTCGAGCAGGACCCGGAGAGCGGCAAGTACCAGCTGGGCGCCGAACTGCTGCGGCTGGGGCAGAGCTACCTGGACGTGCACGAGCTGCGGGCACGGGCGCTGGTCTGGGCGGACGACCTGGCCCGGGCGGCCGGCGAGACCGTCTACCTGGGGGTGCTGCACCAGCAGGGCGTGCTGGTCGTGCACCACGTCTTCCGGCCGGACGACACCCGGCAGGTGCTGGAGGTCGGCTCGATGCAGCCGCTGCACAGCACCGCGCTGGGCAAGGTGCTGCTGGCCTACGACCCGGTCGCGCGAGGCGAGTTGGGCGACGGGCCGTACGAGTCGTACACCTTGCGGACGCTGACCGAGGCGGCCGACGTGGACGCCGAGTGCGCGCTGATCCGTGAGCGCGGCTGGACGGACTCGATCGAGGAGACCTGGGAGGGCGTGGCCTCGATCGGCGCGCTGATCCAGGACCGGCGGCGCAACCCGGTGGGCGCGGTGTGCATCAGCGGCCCGGTGGAGCGGGTCTGCGAGGACGGCTTCGTGAAGCCGTCGCTGGTGGCCTCGGTGCGCAGCGCGGCACGGGCGATCTCGCGCGATCTGGGCGCCGGGCGCTTCTGAAACCCCGGGCCGCACCGGCGGCCACATCGTCACGCTGAGGCGCGGACGGGCATCGGCCTGTCCGCGCCTTGGCGTTTTGCCCCGGTTTGGCCCGCTCCGCTGGGTAACTTCGGGGGAAGGGTCACAGCTCCGTAACCCTGCCTTGACGTGAGGGCAACCAGGGGAGGAAGCTTCCGCATAACGGTCGACATTGTCGAACGATGGCCGGGAAGATCAATCCCCCGATGCGCTCACCCGCACAACGATCGGCCGGCCGCCCCCACCCACACCTCCGGGCCATATGGACAAGGGAGTCTTTGTGTCCGCGTTCTCCAACGGCGACGTCTTCGTCGGCGAAACCCTCGGCACCGCCGCCCTGATACTTCTCGGTGGCGGCGTCTGCGCCGCCGTGACCCTCAAGAAGTCGAAGGCCCTCAACGCCGGCTGGCTGGCGATCACCTTCGGCTGGGGCTTCGCGGTCCTGATCGCCGCCTACATCTCGGCTCCGAAGTCCGGCGCCCACCTCAACCCGGCCGTCACCATCGCGCTCGCCATCAAGAGCGGCGACTGGAACCAGGTGCCGCTCTACCTCGGCTCCCAGTTCCTCGGCGCGATGATCGGCGCCGTGCTGGTCTGGCTCACCTACCTCGGCCAGTTCCAGGCCAACGAGGAGCCCACCCTCGGCATCTTCTCGACCGGGCCCGAGATCCGGAACCCGATCCAGAACGTCGTCACCGAGGTCATCGGCACCTTCATCCTCTGCATGGCGATCCTCACCCTCGGCAAGAACGACGGTCTGGCCGCCGGCGGCCTCAGCACCCTGATCGTGGCCCTCACGGTCGTCGGCATCGGCCTCTCGCTGGGCGGCCCCACCGGCTACGCGATCAACCCGGTCCGCGACCTCGGCCCGCGCATCGTGCACTCGCTGCTGCCCATCCCGAACAAGGGCGGCTCCGACTGGTCGTACGCCTGGGTTCCGGTCGTCGGCCCGCTGATCGGCGGCGCGCTGGCCGGCGGTCTGTACAACGCGATGTTCTAAAGGGCCGGGTTCGAACCCGCCGAGCACGGGGACCGACCACTACGTCGGGCCCACCCACCCCGAACCCCCGAATCCTGAGCCGAGGACCCTCTGATGACCTCCACTGGCAACTACATCGCCGCGATCGACCAGGGCACCACCTCCAGCCGCTGCATCATCTTCGGCGCCGACGGCCGGATCGTCGCCGTCGACCAGCAGGAGCACCGGCAGATCTTCCCCCAGCCCGGCTACGTCGAGCACGACGCCGCCGAGATCTGGACCCGGGTGCAGTCGGTCGTCCGCGGCGCGCTGGAGAAGGCCGGCCTGACCAAGGACGACATCCGCGCGATCGGCATCACCAACCAGCGCGAGACCACCGTCCTGTGGGACAAGAACACCGGCGAGCCGGTCCACAACGCGCTGGTGTGGCAGGACACCCGCACCGAGGGCCTCTGCCGCGAGCTCGGCCGCAACGTCGGCCAGGACCGCTTCCGCCGCGAGACCGGCCTCCCGCTCGCCAGCTACTTCGCCGGCCCGAAGATCCGCTGGCTGCTGGACAACGTCGAGGGCCTGCGCGAGCGCGCCGAGGCCGGCGACATCCTGTTCGGCACCATGGACACCTGGGTGATCTGGAACCTCACCGGTGGTGTCAACGGCGGCAAGCACGTCACCGACGTCACCAACGCCAGCCGCACCATGCTGATGAACCTGCACACCCTGCAGTGGGACGACAAGATCGCCGAGTCGATCGGCGTGCCGATGGCCGTCCTGCCGGAGATCCGCTCCTCCGCCGAGGTCTACGGCGAGGCCGTCGGCGACCTGGCCGGCGTCCCGGTCGCCTCCGCGCTCGGCGACCAGCAGGCCGCGCTGTTCGGCCAGACCTGCTTCGACGAGGGCGAGGCCAAGTCCACCTACGGCACCGGCACCTTCCTGCTGCTCAACACCGGCGAGAAGATCGTCAACTCGTACCACGGCCTGCTGACCACCGTCGGCTACCGGATCGGCGACCAGGCCCCGGTCTACGCCCTGGAAGGCTCGATCGCCGTCACCGGCTCGCTCGTCCAGTGGCTGCGCGACCAGCTCGGCATCATCTCCACCGCCGCCGAGATCGAGACCCTCGCCAACACCGTCGAGGACAACGGCGGCGCCTACTTCGTCCCGGCCTTCTCCGGCCTGTTCGCCCCGTACTGGCGCTCCGACGCCCGCGGTGTGATCGCCGGCCTGACCCGGTACGTCACCAAGGGCCACCTGGCCCGGGCCGTCCTGGAGGCCACCGCCTGGCAGACCCGCGAGGTCGTCGACGCCATGCAGAAGGACTCCGGCGTCGAGCTCACCGCCCTCAAGGTCGACGGCGGCATGACCAGCAACAACCTGCTCATGCAGAACATCGCCGACGTCCTGGACGTCCCGGTCGAGCGCCCGTACGTGGCCGAGACCACCGCCCTCGGCGCCGCCTACGCAGCCGGACTCGCCGTCGGCTTCTGGACCGACCTCGACACGCTGCGGGCCAACTGGCACCGCGCCGCCGAATGGACCCCGCGCATGGACGAGGCCACCCGGGAGCGCGAGTACAAGAAGTGGCTCAAGGCCGTGGAGCGCACCATGGGGTGGGTGGAGGAAGAAGAGACCGACTGACCGACAAGCCGGTCGGGGCCCCGGGCCCCGACCGGCCGCCCGCTGTTCCGGCAGCGGGTGTCGCCGCGTTTCACCGGCCCGCCGCACCGGGCCGACCGGCCTCTCAGCAGAGGCCGCACCGCACACGAGAGGAGTAACGGCGCCGCCTGACCCGCGCGCCGTACACAACCACCATGGCAACCATCCCGACCCTGGGCGCCGAGCGCACCGCCGGCCGCACCGCCTCCCGCGCCGAGACCCGTGAGCTGCTCGGCAAGGCCACCTACGACCTGCTGGTGATCGGGGGCGGCATCCTCGGCACGGCCGTCGCCTGGACCGCCTCCCAGGCCGGACTCAAGGTCGCCATGGTCGACGGCGGCGACTTCGCCGGCGCCACCTCCAGCGCCTCCTCCAAGCTCGTCCACGGCGGTCTGCGCTACCTGCAGACCGGCGCGGTCAAGCTCGTCGCCGAGAACCACAAGGAGCGCCGCGCGCTCGCCACCGACGTCGCGCCGCACCTGGTCAACCCGCTGACCTTCTTCGTGCCGGTCTACAAGGGCGGCCCGCACAGCGCGCCCAAGCTCGGCGCCGGCGTCTTCCTGTACTCCGCGCTGTCCGCCTTCCGCGACGGCATGGGCCGGGTCTCCACCGCCGCGCACGCCGCCCAGCAGGTGCCCGCGCTGCGCACCGAGGGCCTGCGCTCGGTGGCCGTCTACGGCGACCACCAGATGAACGACTCGCGCGTCGCCGTGATGACCGTGCGCGCCGCCGTCGACGCCGGCGCCGTGGTGCTCAACCACGCCGAGGTCACCGGCCTGCGCTTCACCGGCGGCCGGGTCACCGGCGCCGAGCTGCGCGACCGCCTGGACGGCACCGAGTTCGGCATCGACGCCCGCCTGGTGCTCAACGCCACCGGCCCGTGGGTGGACCACCTGCGCAAGATGGAGGACGCCGGCGCCGCGCCGTCGATCCGCCTCTCCAAGGGCGCCCACGTGGTGGTCAAGCGCCGGGCGCCGTGGCGCGCCGCGCTGACCATCCCGATCGACAAGTACCGCGTCTCCTTCGCCATCCCGTGGGAGGACCACGTCCTGCTCGGCACCACCGACGAGGAGTACACCGGCGACCCGAAGGACGTCCGGGCCACCGAGGCGGACATCGACCAGATCATGGGCGAGGCCGCGCACGCCATCCGCGACGAGCACCTCGACCGCGACCTGATCACCTACTCCTTCGCCGGCCTGCGGGTGCTGCCCGGCGGCCCGGGCGACACCGCCGCCGCCAAGCGCGAGACGGTCGTCACCGAGGGCAAGGGCGGCATGCTGTCGGTCGCCGGCGGCAAGTGGACCACCTACCGTCACATCGGCCGCACCGTGCTGGAGAAGCTGGCGCACGTGCCCGGCACCAGCCTCGGCGAGGACATGTCCCCGATCGCGGCGACCGTTCCGCTGCCGGGCGTCGGCGCGCCGAACGCCGTCGCGCACCGGCTGCTGATCGACCGCGACCCGGGCTCCCGGATGGAGCCGCTGGTGGCCAAGCACCTGGCCAGCCACTACGGCACGCTGTCCTTCGAGATCGCCCGCATGATCGACGAGAACCCGGAGCTGGGCCGGCCGATCCACGAGGACGGCCCGGACGTCTGGGCACAGGTCGCCTACGCGGCCGACAGCGAGTGGGCGTACACGGCGGACGACGTGCTGCGGCGCCGCACCACGATGACCGTGCGCGGGCTGGACACGCCGGAGATCCGGGACGAGGTCGAGGCCTTCCTCGCGAAGCGCGGAACGAAGTAGGCACAGCCAGCTAGGCGCAGCCTCGCGAAGGGCGGGCACCCGGGTTTTCCGGGGGGCCCCCCCGCGCGCGCGGGTTTGGCGGGTTTTTTTACGGTGGCGTATAAAAAAAAGAAGCGGCCCCCGCCAGTGGAGGTGTTGA
>NZ_JBHXML010000128.1:0-12720 GCF_042720345.1 Kitasatospora sp. NPDC058478
CATGGACTCCCTCCTCCGCCTTGCGATGCACGCACCCCAACGCCGCCACGCCCGCCCTCCGGGCGGACGACGGGAGTTTGAAGACACGCCCTAGCCCCGCGCCTCCGGCCCCGGGCCGGGATCCAGTCGCCGGACGCGCAGCACGGCGGTCAGCATCGGGAGCGTGAACTCGCCCTGGGCGGTCTCCGGTCGGTCTGCGAGGAACGCGCGGATCCGGCAGAGTCTGGCCTCCCGCTCCTGCTCCGGCATGACGAGCATGCCCGCGCGGGTCGCGAGGGTCGCGACGAGGGAGTCGGCGGTGCGCAGCTGCCCGTGCGGGAACTGCTCCTGCTCCGGCGAGCCGAACCGGGCGGCCGCGCCGGTCTTCGGAAGGTGCATGCCGGTCGTCTCGGCGCGCCAGCCGGCGGGCGTGTCACGCGGGCCGATGGCCTCGCCCCCGCTGACCTGTGCGAGCCCGTCGACCCAGGCGACCTGGTCGTCCATCACGTTCCACAGGCCGGCCAGGACGCCGCCGGGGGCGAGGACCCGGGCGATCTCGGGCCCCGCGACGGCCATGTCGAACCAGTGCATGGCGTTGCCGGCGACCACGGCGTCGACGGAGGCGTCCGGCAGCGGAATCGTCTCCGCGCTCCCCACCAGGGCACGGACCTCCGGCAGCGAACGGCGCAGCTCGGCCAGCATCGCCGGGTCGGGTTCGACCGCGATGACCTCGGCACCCAGCGCGGCCAGCACGCCGGTCAGCTTGCCGGTTCCGGCGCCGAGGTCGAGCACGCGCGGGCCGGGAGCGGGTTCGAGTGCCCAACGCACCGCGTCCTGCGCGTAGTCCGGGCGGTGCTCGGCGTACGCGACCGCCGCCGCGCCGAACGACGAGGCGTGGAGTAGGTGTTGATCTCGATCCATGCGGTCACGCTAGCCGCGCCGCGCCGTCCGGCCACCCCCTTCGCCGTCGAAATCAGGGACTTGTCGGGGGTCCACCCGGATGCCGCGCCCCCGTGCCGGTGGAAAGAATCGCCGCCATGAAGACAATCCGGTGGGCAACCAGATACGCGGTGAGCTGCGCCACCGCCATGGTGCTCATCCCCCTGAGCGTGTCCGCCCCAGCTGTCGCGGCACCCGCCGCGGCACCGTTGACGGCGTCCAGTGCGCCGAAGGCCCAGACGGCGAGTGCGTTGTCGTTGCCGAGGCCGACCGGGCCGTACGCGGTCGGTCGTGACACCCTGCACCTCGTCGACGACCGGCGCGCCGATCCGTGGGCACCGCAGTCGGGACCGCGACAGTTGATGGTCGACCTCTACTACCCTGCCCGCACCAACAGCGGCACGCCTGCCGCGTACATGAGCACCGCCGAGGCGTCGGCGTTGATCACCTATGCCGGTCTGTCGGGGGCCCTCGAACCGGCCCGCCTCGCCGACACCCGTACGTGGGCCCGGGCCGATGCGGCACCGGCGCGGGGCCGCTACCCGCTCGTCGTGCTGTCGCCCGGTTTCACGGTGCCCCGCTACACCCTCACCGCGCTGGCCGAGGAACTGAGCAGCCGGGGCTTCGTGGTGGCGGCCGTCGACCACGCCCACGAATCGGCGGCCACCCGGTTCCCGGACGGCATCCTGCCCTGTACGGCGTGCGACGCGTACAACTCCGGCGCGGCCACCCAGGAACAGATCGCCGCGGGCCGCGCTCGGGACGTGTCCTTCCTGCTCACCGAGCTCACCGGTCCGCGCCCGGTGTGGCGGTACTCCACGCTCATCGATCCGGCGAGGATCGGCATGGCCGGACACTCCGCCGGCGGCGATGCGACCCTGGCCGCCATGGGCGCGGACCGACGCGTGCTGGCCGGTGTCGACCTCGACGGCGCCATCACGCCACCGGTTCCCGCGACCGGCATCGGCGGCCGCCCGGTCCTGCTGATCGCGGCCGCGGACCCGAGCGGCCCGGACATCGTGCCGTCCTGGACCAGCAGTTGGCCGAACCTGGACGGATGGAAGCGGTGGCTCACCGTCGCCGGCGCCGACCACTACACCTTCACCGACTTGGACTACCTGGTCAACGAGAGCGGCGTGCTGCCCATCCCGAACGCTCCCCGGTCGATCGCGATCACCACCAGCTATGTCGGCGCCTTCTTCGAGCGCCAACTCAAGGGCATCTGCGAGCCGTTGCTCAACGGCCCCAGCCGGGACTTCCCCGAGGTGACCTTCACCCGCCCCTGACCGGCACGGACGGCAGAAAGGGTCCCGGCGCCACGGAGGCGGCCCGCCCGCATCGAGGCGCGAGCAACGCCGACTCCCTGCGGAGCTTCGCCCAGCGGTTGAGCGCGCGGACGCAGCAGGCCCAGGCCGTCATCTCGAAGGACGGCGCCGTCGGCTGGAGACCTTCTTCAGAGGTCGGGTCCCGCCCCCTGCCCCGCCTCCCAGAGGTCAGTGGCGACGGGCAGAATGTTCGTCATGTTCGACGGACTCCACGACATCGACTGGTCGCAGATGCATCACGCCTACGGCACCGCGGAGGAGGTGCCCGGGCTGCTGCACGCGCTCGCCTCCTCCGACGAGGAGGAGCGCGGGGACGCGCTCGGCAGGTTCTACAGCGCCGTCCACCATCAGGGCGACGTCTACCAGTGCACGGCCGTAAGCGTGCCGTTCCTCTTCGAGCTGGCCGGCGACGCCGCTGCGCCCCTACGGGCGGCGGTGGTCGAACTGCTGGTCGGCATCGGCAGCGCGGCGCTCGCGTACGGCGCGACCGAGGAGAACAGCTGGGACTTCTCCGGCCACTACAAGGCCGCGGCGCTGATGCGGGAGCAGGCCGAGGCGTTCATCGGGTTCGCCACGGATTCCGACCGGCTGGTGCGGCAGGCGGCGATACCCGCGCTCGGGCTGTTGGTCGACGATGCGGAACGCGCTGCCGCGGTGCTGCGGGAACGGCTTCCCGCAGCACCGGGGGTGGTCGAACGGCTGCTGCTGGTCGAGGCGATGGCCGAGCTGGCTCTGCCCCGGCCGGACATGCTGGCGTCCGCATCGGCCTGGTTCACCTCCCTCGCCGACGACACCGCGCTCGATCCGACCACCCGGCTGGCGGCCCTGATCCAGCACGCCCGGTGCACACCGGACTTCCACGCCCAGGAGGCGACCCGCACCGCGATCGCCCTGCTGCGTGAACAGAAGGCCCCGACCGGCGACTGGTGGCTCACCCCCACCCCGGCGACACCGGCACCCACGATCGAGCCGGGCAGCGCACCGGTCGAGGTCATCGCCGCGTTCGAGGACCTCGACCGGCACGCAACGGTCCACTCACCGGTCACCGGGCTGCTGCGCACCTTCCACGAGGTTCTGGGCGCGCGGGTGTCCGAGCGCACGATGCTGCTGGCGGAACAGCTGCGCAGCGCCGATCCCGGTACCCGGCTGGACGCCCTGCGGATGGGCTCGGAGATCATCAGGTCCCGGAGCGCTGGCCACGGCCCGCTCGTCGCGCTGATCGGCGCCCAACTCGCGGACCCGTACCTTGAGGTCGTCGCCGAGGCCGCCTCCGCCCTCGGCACCTGCCATCCGGTCCCCGAGCCGGCCCGCCCGGTGCTGGCCGCCTTCGTCGCCGCCCAGCACGCGCAGTACGGACCACAGGCGTGGGCCTCCCCGCAGCGCCATCTGCGCCGGGCCCATCAGGAGGCCGTCCTCGCGTTGGCACGTCTTGGTGACGAGCGGGCGCTGCCGAGTCTGCTGGTGGCGCTGGACGGCGGGGTCGACGCCTGGCGGGCGGTCCAGGCTGCGAAGTGGCTTCCGGGTGCGGCAGGCCAGTTGGTGCCCGGGCTGGTCGAGCGGCTGCTCGGCTTCGACCTGGACCAGCAGTGGATCGAAACGGAGGTGAACTCGACGCTGCAGGCGCTGGGGCACCTCGGGGGCACGGCGGCGCTCGGGGCGGTCGAGGAGGTACTCGATCGGGCAGTGCGGGCGGAGAAGTGGGGGATCGTCTGCTCGGCACTGGCGGCGTTGCGGCAGTTCGGCCCGGCGGCGGCACCCGCACTGCCGGTGATCCGTGAGCTGGCCGCACTCGGCGCGGCCGTGAACTCCAATGTGGCGCCCGCTGCGGTCGCCGCGCTCCGGGCGATCGAGGGCGACGCACAGGAGGGTACTGTCACACCCTAGGCCTGGTCCTGGTCCTGGCAGTCTCGGGCCGTCAGGCGGCCGTCGGGGCGAAGTCGACGAAGGCCTGCCAGGCGGCGGGGGAGAAGGTGAGCTGGGGGCCGTCCTTGTCCTTGGAGTCACGGACGTGGACGGCGGCGGTCGTCTCGGCGACCTCGACGCATTCAGCACCCTCGTTGGTGCTGTAGCTGCTCTTGCGCCACGCGATCTCGACGCAGGCAGCGCCTTCGTTGCTGCTGTGACTGCTCTTGAACCAGACGAGCTCCATGCCTTCTGACGGTACGCCAACAGCCCACCGTTGCCTAGCGGTGGGCTGTTGGGGGACTGCTCAGACCTCGGCGGTCGCGGCGAAGCCGACGAACGCCTTCCACGCGGCGGGCTCGAACGCCAACTGCGGGCCGCTCTTGTCCTTCGAGTCACGCACGTGGACGACGCCGGGGGTCTCGGCGACCTCTACGCACGCAGCATCCTCGTTGCTGCTGTAACTGCTCTTGAACCACGCCAGCTCGGCCATGCTCACCGCTCTCCCAGGATCATCTCGATCAAGGCCAAGGACTCCCTCATGGTGAGCGCCTGCCCCCTGAGGGTGCCGTACCGTGCAGTCATCTTACGGACTTCCTCCGGGTCCGTGATCAGCCTGTTGACGTGCTGGACCGCTACGTACGCGATCTGGGCCCGCCCCGTCGGCGTGAGGAGAATGAAGGAGCCTCCCATGCCGGCGTTCTCCGTCCTGTCCAGCGGCATCACCTGAAGCTCCAGGCCGCGGATCTCGGCCACCTTGAGCAGGTGGCGAAGCTGCGCCTGGTGAACGTCCCAACCCCCCAACGGGCGGCGCAGGGCACTCTCGTCGATCACCCAGCTCATGACCGGCAACGGCCATCGGCTCAGGATCTCCTGCCGCGCCAACCGCGCGGACACCCAGTCGTCGATCTGCTCGACGGAGAGCCACGGCCTACGCATGTCGTACAGCGCTCGCGCATGGGCCTCGGTCTGAAGCAGGCCAGGGATGTGGAGACTGCTGTACTCGTGGATCTCGATGGCCCGCCACTCCTCGTACGTGAAGGCCTTGGAGAACGCAGGGTGCCGTGTGGTGATCCGGATCTTCGCCTTCATCACGTCGTCGGCGATGATCCTCAACGCGCCACCCGCGTTGAGGACTTCCTCCGCCTTCGTCAGGATCTCGATTCTCGGCGTCCGCTTGCCGCGCTCGACCGCTCCCAGCTGGTCCTCGCTGTACCCGAGCTTTTCGGCCAGCTCGCGCTGGGTCAGCCCGGCCCGCTCCCGGAAGAGCCTGATCAACTTGCCCACCGCCGCATAGAACTCCGCGACCCCGTCGGAGTTCTCCGCCGTCTCGCCGTCATCGAAGACCGTGCGCTCGACGCCACCCACGACAATCACCCACCCTTTCGACCGATTGATCTGGGCCGGCCGACAGGCCAACCCTCCGCATCCGCACAGGCACTCTCAGTGCTCGCCGAATCCGTGGTCAGCGTACGTCCGGGGCGCCACGATTTTTTCCATGACGACCGACATCCCGCTCGACAGCCCCCGCCGTCACACCGTCACCCTCGCCGCCACCCCCAAGGGCGCCGCCATCTGCCGGCGCATCGCCAGGCGTCAACTGACTACCTGGGGACTGAACTTGTCCCACACCGAGCCGTACTATTCGGCGCTCCTGATCGTCGCGGAGCTCGCCGCTAACGCGACTACCCATGGCCGCGTTCCGGGGCGCGGCTTCGAGCTTCACCTCTGTCTCACCACCACCGTGCGCCGGGGCACAACCTTGCGCATCGAGATCTCGGACTGCCGGGGCGACCGCTTCCCGGCTCTGCCCGCCGTCCTCGCCCCCAACTCCCAGTCCGGGCGCGGCCTCACCCTCATCGACGCCCTCGCCGACCGCTGGGGCAGCATCCCCCGCCACCCCAACGCCAAGACCGTCTGGGCCGAACTCGACCTCCCCGCCGCCCTCGATGCGTCCTGACGTGACCCCGGGCACCGCGACCGCCTACACCCTCCTCCCGTTCGCCCTCCTCCTCGCGCTCCTCGCCTGGGTCTACCCCCTCACCGCCCAGCACCATCCCCGCCCGGGCCCCAGGCCCACCGCAACCCCAACCCCTGTTCGCTGACTACGGCATGGGAAGTCGGCCCCACCGACTTCCCGCGCCGAACCCGTCCCGGACTCACCTCCCCGGCAGCCGCCCCTGGCGCGAATACACCGGCGGAGTGCCGTCCGTGAGGACGGGCTCCTCGTAGCACTCGATGCGCAGGTCGCCGCGCAGGTCTTCGAGTTCGTGGAGCGCCTCCTCCAGGAGGCCGTCGGCCCAGGCCTCGATCGACATCGTCGTCAGCGCGTGGTTCGAGACCGGGGTGAGCGGTCCGCGATCCATCGGCTCCCACTCCGGTGCGACGTCCGAACGGAACATCAGTCGCCACCAGTACGGCTGCCAGTACGGCTTCTTCCGCTGCAACGTGACCAGCTCCCGGTGTCCTTGAGGCGAGGCGGTCGTGCCCCGACACCTGTGAAATGACGGCTTCCGGCGCCGAACGGTTGCTCTGGCATCCGCCCGTGCCAGATGCATGGGCCCATAGACGGTATATGCCTATGAACGGTATATGTATTCGCATGACATTACGCTCCATGCAGGAGCCCACATTGCTTCTGCTCACCGCACTGGCCGACGCGCCTCGGCACGGCTACGCCCTGATCCAAGAGGTTGCCGCGCTCTCGGACGGTCGGGTCAAAATGCGCACCAGCACGCTCTACAGCGCGTTGGACCGCCTGCTCCAGCAGGGGCTGATCGAGGTCGAGCGCGACGAGGTGATCGACGGCCGCGCCCGCCGGACGTACGCACTCGCCGACGCAGGGCGGGACACCCTCGTCGCCGAGGCCGACCGGCTGCGCGCGGTAGTGGCCGAGGCCGACCGGCGTCTGCGCACCACCCGTCCGACGGCCAGGGGGGCCCTCGCGTGAACACCGCCACCACCGCCACCACCGGCACCGCCTTGCGAGGACTGCGACTGGCCCTGCGGGCCTACCCCGCCGCCTACCGGGCCGAGCGCGGCGAGGAGATCGCCGCGGTCCACGCCGACTCCACCGCCGGCGCCGGCCGACTGGCCGTCATCCGCGAGACCGTCGGCGTCGCCGCGTACGGCCTGCGGGTGCGCACCGGCATCACCGCGAGCAGCACCGCCGGACGCCTGCTCGCCACCACCGCCCCGCTGGCCGCCGCCATGGCACTCGGCCAGCAGCTGACCGCCCTCGTGTTCCTCCCGTGGAAGTGGCGGCAGGCCACGGCCAACCACTCCTACGCGTTGCAGCACCCCGGAACCGCTTTCGTCGACTGGCACTCCCCGCTGATCGCCCAGACCGTCACTCAGGTGCTCTGGTTGCTGGTCGTGGTAGCCCTGCTGTTCCGCCGGTGGACCACCGTCCGGACCCTGGCCGCCCTGGCCGGAGTGGCCGCCATCGCCCAGTGCTTCGTCCAGCAGCATGAGATATGGACCGTGGTGCCGGGCTTTCCGCCGGACTACACCCTCCTGATCATGTCGTCCGGCGCGAACGTGTTGTGGTCCCTGCTGCTCTTCGCCGCCCCCGGCGACCTGCTGGAGAGCACGATCGCCCGCCGACCGCGCGCCGCCGTCCCGCCCGCCCTGGTGCTGGTCGCGAGCCTCCTGCTGTCCAACCTGGGCCGCCTCAGCGCACTTCTTCACGAGAGCGCCCTCCCCGTACTTCCCCAGCCCGTGCTGACGTTGATGGGGGCCTGCATCCCGCTGGTCCTGCTCTCGCTCGCATCCCTCCGCTGGGGCCGGCTGCTACCGGCCGCGACCGCACTGGCCGTCCTCCCGCCGGTCCTCAGTCTCGGCCTCGCCGGCAACGCGTTCTTCACCTGGTACGACAACGAGCTCGGCGATCTCGGCCTGCTCTGCCAGTACCTCCTCACCGTCACCCTGATCGCCCTGGTGACAGCAGCCGCCATCCGCTACCTGAAGCCCGCCCCGGGAGACCCGAGCCGCCTCGGCGCGGCGTAACCCGCCCCCGCACTCTCTCGACGCTCCCGACTCTCCCGGCGAACGCCGCGCACGACCTCCCCGGTCGGCGCGGCGTCCCGCTTCGCGGACGTTCCCGGCGGTGCCGTGCCGTGCAATGAGCCGTTTAGGCCATGTGGGTGACGGTGGATCAGGCCGTTCCGGTTACGGGTGGGACGCGTGTTCGGGTGGGCAATTCGGTCCAGGCGGGACGTATGGCGGACCGGTTCGCGCCAGCGGTTCGCGTGCCGTGGGTGGTGGTGGGGTCGGTGGTCCTGCCGGGCGTTGATCATGGCGGGCGGCTCTGCCGCGTCGTGCGGCGGGCCACATCCGTGTCCCGTCCGTGAGGAGCGCACCTGTGCCCGACGCCACGATCGACCTGCCGATCAGCTTCCAAGTCCCGGAGGCGTTCACCGACCTCGACTTCTCCGTGTCGGCGGAGGTGAACACCAACCGGCTGATCGAGCGGCTGAACATGGTCGACCCGAAGCCGTCGGACGAGGAGATAGGGGCAGCCGTCCTGACCCAGCAGACGATGTACGAGCTGCTGTCCGCCGCCGGTGCCGTCTACGCGGGCACCCTGCTGTACGGGCCGACGAAGGAGAAGCCCGAGGAGAAGCTGGCCTCGGCGATCCTGACCGTCACCGCCCGCCCCAGCGAGCTGTCCAACGAGCAGACCGTCCACCGCCTGGCGCGCACCATGGGCGCCATCTACCCGGACGCCGAGGTCGGCGTCGTCCGGCTCGAAGCCGGCCCCGCGGTGCTGCTCACCGAGGAGCGCAAGGTCGAGCGCCCGGTGAACCTGCTCGGCGACGGCGGCGGCCCGACCGTGGTCCGGCAGCTGCACGTGTTTGTGCCGATCCCCGGACGCCTGGCGATGGCCGACTTCGCGATCGCCACGGAGAACCTCCCCGAGTGGGACTCCTGCGTGGAGATCCTCGCCGAGGTCTGCCGCACGATCACCTTCGACACCGCCACCGCGGCCTGACCGGGAAAGGGGACAGACCCATGGAGATCGAGTACCGGCTCAATGTCGACCTGGAGGCCCTGGGCTACCAGCCGGGCAACCAGGACAAGATCGTCTTCAACGTTCAGAGCGAACTGAACATGTACACCACCAACAGCAAGGACGCGATGAAGATCTGGGGGTGGGACCCGGAGGCGCTGCGCCCCGAAGACCACTACCGGATCGACCAGCTCCTGCGCCTGTACGTCTTCCAGCGCGACCAGGTCATCGACGCACTCCACCGCTTGGACTGGGAGCTTGGAGGCTACACGTACTCCGACCAGAAGGTCGCACAGGAACTGGCGGACTTCAAGCAGTTCCTGCCCAGGGAGGCTGCCAAGTCTCCCTTCGGGGCGGACCCCGACTTTCCTCGTACGGCGGGCGTGATCGCCTTCCGGCACTCCTCCGTCGCTCGTCGCCTCGGCTCGATACCGTCCCTGGCCATGGGCGGGTATTCGGGCGAGGGTGTCTACTACCGGCTCACCGACAACGGCTACCCCCGGGAGTGGATCAAGGACGAGCGCCTGTACGACCTGATCGACATGGCGCTGGCCCTCCAGGCCGAGCTCCAGCTCCAGTGCCTGCTCACCGACCGCGAGTTCACCCGGGTCATCCAGACCCGTGGCCAGGAGTTCGAGTACCTGAAGGCGGAGGCCGCCCGTAAGGCGGCCGCGGAGCAGGGCGGCAGCTTCTGGTCCGTCTTCGGGGACATCCTGGGCATCGTGTCCGCCGTCGCCGGCGTCCTGGCCCTCATCCCGGTCCTCACGCCGATCGCGGGCCCGGTCGCCGCCGTCACCGCCATCGCCGCGCTCGGCGCCCACACCGTGGACGCCGCGATCAAGGGTGACTGGGACGCGGCCACGATCGTCGGCCTGGGCGCGGACGCGCTCGCCGCCCTGCCCGGTGTCGGCGCGGTCGCCAAGAGCCTCAAGGCGGGCAAGGCCATCGTCAAGACGATCGGCACCGGCGCCAAGGCCTCCTACAAGGCCGGCGTCGGCGTCCGCCGGGCCGGGCTCACCTTCCTCGCCGAGACCGGCGGCTCCGGAGCCTCCGACGCGACCAAGGTGTTCAACTACATCGGCACCAAGGGCGCCAAGGTCGTCGGCGCCTCCGAGAAGGCGGGCAAGCTCGCCGGCAAGGTCCTCCAGGGCTCGGTCAACCTCTCCACCCAGGTCCCGCTGGTCGTCGAGATGTCCACGGGCACGGACATGTCCCAGGCGAAGGAGGGTGCGAGCGGCGCCGCGCTGACCGCCAACTACGGTCAGAGCATCGGCAGTTGGGGCACCGTCGGTGATGCCGCCAAGAAGACGGGCACCGTCTCGCTCGCGACGTTCTCCAAGATCATCGGCCGCCGCTGACCTGTGGGCCGCCGTTCGAGCCCGCCGCCCGCACCTCTCGGGCGGCGGGCCGGGGAGCCGGGGCCGGGCGGTGCCGTCTGCTCAGCCGATGTGGTGTCGGTCGAGCCAGGTGAGGGTGTGGTCGGCGAGTTCGGTCCAGCCGTGGTCGACGGTGAGGGAGTGGCCGCGGTCGTCGAAGCGGTGGTAGTCGGTGACGGCGGGGGACTTGCGGTACTGCTTGTGGGTGGAGCGGGTCAGGACGTCGGGCACGGTGTGGTCGAGCTTGCCGGACAGGAGGAGGAGTGGTCCGCGGTCCTGGTTGCGGGTGTCGACCTTGGCGGGGGAGTGGGGGGCGAAGTTGCTGAGGGCGAGCTGGAAGAGCGGGCGGGCGGGGCTGGGGATGGTCCACTCGTCGAAGAGTGCGTCGGATTCCTGCTGGGGGACGGCGTTGGCGAACGCGTAGCGGAACTGCTCGGGGTTGAGTGAGACGGCGCGCTTGGTGTTGCCGGGGTTGCGCAGGAACGCGAAGGCCGACTTGGCCTGGGCGGGTCCGACGGCCTTGACGCCCTTGATCTGGCCGGGGCAGATGGCGACGGCTGCCCGGGCGAGGTTCTGGCCGAGGAGGTGCTGGGCGATGAAGCCGCCGACGGAGTGGCCGACGAGGACGGGCGGGGTGTCGAGGTCGCGGATGATCCGGGCGTGGTGGGCGGAGATCTCGGCGAGGCCGATTCCGCCCTGGGGGTCGGGGTTCCTGCGGGCCTGGGCGACGGTGGCGGGGACGCCGGGCCATTCGGGGAGGATCGGTTCGTAGCCGGCGTCGCGGAACCGGTCGGCCCAGCCCTGCCAGCTCGTGGAGTGCAGCCAGAGGCCGTGGATGAACATGACCGGGGTGCGGTTGCTGGGCATGGCGGGGTCTCTCCTGGTGGGTGAGGGTTGGGGGTCGGATCGGCGGCCGGTCGGGGCCCGGTTTGGGCCCGGTCGGGGCGCGGTCGTCCGATCCAAGAAGTAGAAGGAGCGTTCTCTCTACTCCTCCAAGGTAGAACGATCCTTCTGTTAGCGTCAAGCCATGACGACGAGAGATTCCGCGCCACCGCGCGCTCGCATCCTGGCCGCGGCGATGCGGCTCTTCTACGCCCAGGGCGTGCGCGGGGTGGGCATCGACCAGCTGATCCGCGAGTCGGCGGTCGCCAACGCGACCTTCTACCGGCACTTCCCGTCCAAGGACGACGTCGTGCTCGCCTACGTCCACGAGCACGACCGGCTCTTCCGCGCCGCCGCCGCCGCGGTGGCGGACCTTCCTCCGCGCGAGGCCGTGACGGCCCTGTTCACGGGCATCGCCGACGAGTTCTGCGCCCCCGGCTTCCGCGGCTGCCCGTTCATCAACGCCGCCGCCGACTACCCCGACCCCGACCACCCGGTCAGCCGCGCGATCCAGGAGCACATGGACTGGTTCCGCGCCCTGCTGACCGGCCTGCTCGCCGCCACCGGCCACCCCGACCCCGACCGGGCGGCCGACACCCTGCTGATCCTGCGGCACGGCGCGATGAACCAGAGCCGCTTCACCGCCCCCGCGGCGGTGCGCGAGGCGCTGGCGGCCGCCGTGGACGCCGTCCTCGGCTAGGCCCGGTTCGGCCGAGAAAGCAGGCAGAGTGCGCCACCAGTGGTGGCGCACTCTGCCCTCCCGGCCGCTACGCCCGCCGTGTGTGTTGCGTGCGTCGCGTGCGTCGCCGGGGCCGGGGCCGGCCCGGATGGTGGAGGGTGGTCACTCTCCGGAGCCGTCCTGGCGTAGGCGGGCCGAGGCGAAGGCGGCGATGAGCCAGCCGAGGCCCAGCAGCGCGCCGCCGCCGAGGCCGGCCATGGCCACCGGGGATCCGGCGTTCGCGAGCATCAGGGCGGGTTCCTGCGCGGCGGTGTCGCGCGGGGGAACGGGCGCGGGGTGGGTGCCGGCGGGGTGTTCGGCGGCTGACGTGTCACCGGGGGCGGTGCCGTTGGGGTGGTTGTCCCATTGGCCGGGGCCGGGGTGGTGGTCGCCCCAGCCGCCGTGGCCGCCGGAGTTGTTGCCGTCGCAGCCGCCGTGGTCCTGGTCCTCGCAGGGGGTGCAGGCCACGATGGTCACGGTGTTGCTGGTCGCGGTCACCGGGGTGCCGTCGGGGGTGGTGCCGGTGACGGTCGCGGTGTCGGTGATCTTCCCGGCCTGCACGTCGGCGTCGGCGGTGGAGTAGGTCGC
>NZ_JBHXML010000129.1:0-12492 GCF_042720345.1 Kitasatospora sp. NPDC058478
GACCGGGGCCGCCGCCGATTTCACGGGAGGCCGTTCATGCGGTTAGACTCGTGAAACTGCTCGGCGAGGGATGCCGTGTGCCTGCTTGCCGGGTGCCCGCTCCGTGATCGACGCGCTGCCGGTACCGGATTCCCGTCCGCCGGCAGAGGCCGTTACCGCCGAGTGACCCCCGAACGTACTGAGGGTGTGGTCCCGGCGGTTTTTCGCGTTGCCTGCACCCCCGCGCCAGTCTTCCCGAGGAGTGCAGTCGTGTCCGAGATCCGCATCGCCGCTGAGACCCGTTCCGAGTTCGGCAAGGGTGCCGCCCGTCGCGCCCGCCGCGCCGGCTTCGTCCCCGGTGTCGTCTACGGCCACGGCCACGCCCCGGTTCACCTGAACCTGCCGAGCCACGACCTGATGATGGCGCTCAAGACCCCGAACGCCCTGCTGGTCGTGCCGATCGAGGGCAAGGACGAGTACGTGCTGCCCAAGGCCGTCCAGCGCGAGGCCATCAAGCGCACCATCGAGCACGTCGACCTGCTGCTGGTCAAGCGCGGCGAGAAGGTCACCGTCGAGATCCCGGTCCTGACCGAGGGCGAGCTGGCCCCCGGCGGCAACCTGCTGGAGCACGTCCTCAACGCGCTGCCGATCGAGGCCGAGGCCACCCACCTGCCCGAGTCGGTCACCGTCTCGGTCGAGGGCCTGGAGTCCGGTGCCTCCGTCCTCGCCAAGGACATCGTCCTGCCGGCCGGCGTCACCCTGGCCGTCGACGCCGACGCCGTCGTGCTGCAGGTCATCGGCGCCCAGGCCGCCCCGGCCGAGGACGAGGCCGCCGAGGCCGAGGGCACCGAGGCCTGAGCCTCGCCCCACCAGCTGTGACCGCTGCCCCGGTCGCTCCCCTCGGAGCGGCCGGGGCAGCGGTGTGTCCGGGAAGATGACGTAGAGCGCGCACAGGAGGAGAGAGGGCATGGCGGACGAGTACGAGGGCCCCTGGCTGGTGGTGGGGCTGGGCAACCCGGGCGAGCAGTACGCCCGGAACCGGCACAACATCGGGTTCATGGTGGTGGACCTGCTGGCGCAACGGATGGGCGCGAAGTTCAAGGCGCACAAGAGCCGGGCGCAGGTGGCCGAAGGGCGGCTGTCCGGCCGCCGGGTGGTGCTGGCCAAGCCGATGTCGTTCATGAACCTCTCCGGCGGCCCGGTGACGGCGCTGCGGGACTTCTACAAGGCGCCGGCCTCGGCGCTGGTCGCCGTCCACGACGAGCTGGACATCGACTACGCGGCGCTGCGCCTCAAGCTGGGCGGCGGGGACAACGGCCACAACGGGCTGAAGTCGATCACCAAGTCGCTGGGGCCGGACTACTACCGGGTGCGGTGCGGGATCGGTCGGCCGCCGGGCCGGATGGAGGTCGCGGACTTCGTGCTGAAGGACTTCTCCGGCGCCGAGCGCAAGGAACTGGAGTGGTTCGTGGACCGCTCGGCGGACGCGGTGGAGGCGCTGCTGTCCGAGGGACTGGAGCGGGCGCAGGGCACCTACAACTCCTGACGCTCAATCAAGTACGGGAGTGGTGTTACGCAACAGTCGTACAACGCTTGCCGGTCCAAACCTGAATCCGTGTGAGAAGCCTGTGCGGGATCGGATAGCGTCGGCCTGGTACGCGAACGAGTCCTGGGGAGTTCTCGATGCGGGGTTTTCGTCCGGTCCGCCGACTGCGGCGGCTCCGGGTGGTCCGACTGAAGCAGTTCGGACGGCGGGTCGGCACGGCCGGTGCGCTGGGGGCGGCCGGGGTGCTGCTCTCGGGCGGCGCGGTGGCGCACGCGGACGCGGTGGCCGAGCCGGATCCGGGGGGCTCCCCGGAGCCCGCGGCGGCGCAGTTCGGGCCGCTGCTCGGTGACTCGATGGGCACGGACGCCGGGCTGCTGGCGGTCGGCGGCGGCCTGGTGGTCGCCGCTGGCGGCGCCGCGCTGTGGCTGAAGCGCCGGCGCGCGGGCGAGCCGGGCGAGTAGGCCCTGTCCGGCCGGTCTTGCCGGACAGGACCTGGCCGTCCGCGCGGTGACACGACACCGGGCCGGTGCCCACGGGCGCCGGCCCTTTCGCGTGCCCCGGGCCCTTCCGGTACGGGACGGGGCCGCCGCCCACCCCGGAGGGCGGACGGCGGCCCCGTCCCGTACGCGCGGTGGCGTCAGCCGGTGTTGCGCAGGCCGGCGGCGATGCCGTTGACGGTCAGCAGCAGCGCGCGGGCCCGCAGCGGGTCCTCGTGGCGGCCGGTGGCGACCTCCTCGCGCTGGCGGCGCAGCAGCGCGACCTGGAGGTAGGAGATCGGGTCGAGGTAGGCGTCGCGGACGGTGAAGGTCTGCTTGAGCACCGGGTTGTGCTCCAGCAGTGCGCCCTCGCCGGTGAGCCGGAGCACCTCGCGCAGGGTGAGGTCGTGCTCGGCGACGATCTGGTCGAAGACGTGGTGCAGTTCGGCGGGCACCAGCTGCTCGACGTAGTGGCGGGCGATCCGCAGGTCGGTCTTGGCCAGCGTCATGGCGACGTTGGACAGGAAGTTGCGGAAGAAGTGCCACTGGCCGTGCATCTCGTCGAGCACGCCGCCGAGGCCGGCCGCGCGGGCGGCGGCGAGGCCGGAGCCGACGCCGTACCAGCCGGGGACGATCTGGCGGGACTGGGTCCAGCCGAAGACCCACGGGATGGCCCGCAGGCCGTCGAGGCCGGCGCCGGAGTCGGGGCGGCGGGACGGGCGGGAGCCCAGGTGCAGCGAGGCGAGCTGGTCGACCGGGGTGGCGGCGAAGAAGTACTTCGGCAGGTCGTCCTGCTCGACCAGGGCGCGGTAGGCGGTGTGGGCGGCCGCGGAGACCTGGTCCATCGCGGCGTCCCAGCGGGCCAGTTCCTCGGGGGCCTGGCGCGGGGCGGTGTGCAGCGCGGAGGCGGAGAGGGTGGCGGAGATGGTCAGTTCCAGGTTCTCCCGGGCGAGGGAGGGGAGCAGGTACTTGTCGGAGATGACCTCGCCCTGCTCGGTGACCTTGATCTCGCCCTCCAGGGTGCCCCAGGGCTGGGCCAGGATGGCCTCGTGGGAGGGGCCGCCGCCGCGGCCGACGGTGCCGCCGCGGCCGTGGAACAGGCGCAGCCGGATGCCGTAGCGGTGGGCGACGTCGCGCAGCCGGCGCTGGGCGCGGTGGATCTCCCACTGGGAGGTGGTGATGCCGCCGAACTTGGAGGAGTCGGAGTAGCCGAGCATGACCTCCTGGACGTCGCCGCGCAGGGAGACGAGCAGCCGGTAGGAGGGGTCGGACAGCATCTCGTCGAGGATGAGGTCGGCCTTCTGGAGTTCCTCGGTGGTCTCCAGCAGCGGCACGATGCCGATCTTGGCGATGCCGCCGTGCAGGTCGATCAGGCCGGCCTCGCGGGCCAGGACGGTGGCGGCGAAGACGTCGTCGGCGCCCTGGCACATGGAGATGATGTAGCTCTCGACGATCTCGTCGCCGAAGCGCTCGAAGCCCTCGCGGATGGTGTTGAAGACGCCGAGGGTCTTGGTGCCGGCGGCGTCCAGCGGGGCCGGGGTGGGGGCGAGCGGGCGGCGCGAGCGGAGCTCCTTGGCGAGCAGCTTCTGCCGGTACTCGCGGGGCATGTCGGCGTAGCGCCAGGCCTCCTCGCCGAGGCGGTCGAAGAGCTGGCCGAGGGCGTGGTGGTGGGCCTCGGCGTGCTCGCGGACGTCCATGGTGGCGAGCTGGAGGCCGAAGGCCTCGATGGTGCGGATGGCGCGGGCGAGGCGGCCGTCGGCGATCAGCTCGCCGCGGTGGGCGCGCAGGGAGTCCTGGATGAGCCGCAGGTCGGTGATCAGCTCGCGGGTGCCGAGGTAGTCGCGGCCCTCGACGTGCGGGGTGCCCTGGGCGAGCCGCTCGCGGGTGTTCTCCAGCTTGAGCCGGACGCAGGTGGCCTTGAGGCGGTAGGGCTCCTCGGCGTTCATCCGCTTGTAGCGGGGGCTGAGCTCGGGGAGCTGGTGCAGGTCGGTGTTGAGCGAGGCGAGCAGTTCGACCGAGGCGCCGGCCAGCCGCTCGGAGGTGGAGAGGGTGCTGCGCAGGTCGTCGACGGCGGCCAGGGCGTCCTTGATGCCGTACTCGTGCTGGAGGTTGAGGACGTCCCAGGTGACCTGCGGGGTCACGTTGGGGTTGCCGTCGCGGTCGCCGCCGATCCAGGTGCCGAAGGTGAGCGGGCGGACGCCGTCGGGCAGGGTCAGGCCGACCCGGCCGAGCTCCTCGTGCAGTTCCTCCAGGACCTGGGGGACGGCGTCGCGGTAGAGCTCGTCCAGGTAGTAGACGGCGTTGCGGGCCTCGTCGGTGGGCTCGGGGCGGGCGATGCGCAGCTCGTCGGTCTGCCAGAGCAGGTCGATGACCTCGGCGAGGCGGCGGTCGGCCTGGCGGCGGGCGCTGCTGGTGCGGGCCGGGTCGGCCTGGGAGAGGCCGGCGGCGATCTCCTCGCGGTGGATGCGGTCGAGGAGTTCGCCGATGCGGCGCAGCTTGTTGAGGACGCTGCGGCGGGCGGCCTCGGTGGGGTGGGCGGTGAAGACCGGGCGGACCGCGAGGTGGGCCAGCGTGTTCTCGAGGTGCTTGGGGTCGGCCTCGGCGAGCTGGTCGGCGGTCTGGGCGAGCAGCGAGCCCTCCCGGGCGCGGCGGGTGGCGAACTCGCGGCCGCGGTGCACCTGTTCGGTGACGTTGGCGAGGTGGAAGTAGGTGGAGAAGGCCCGGACCAGCTTGGCGGCGGTGTCCAGGTCGATGTCGGAGAGGAGTTCGGCGGTGGCCTCGCCGTCGGTGCGGCTGAGCAGGCGGACCTGTTCGACCAGGCCCAGCAGCTGGGGGCCTTCCTGCCGGACGAGCGTCTCGCCGAGCAGGTCGCCGAGGCGGCGGATGTCCGCCCGCAGGGCCGCGTTGTCGGCAACTGGGCCGGTGGCGTGGACAGTGGGGCTGTCCGCCGGGGTGGGGACCGGAGCGGTCACGGCTGGCTCCCTGTGGTGGTGGGGTTCGGCAACGGCTCATCGTCACAGGTCCGCCCGCGTGTGGCGGGTGTGACGCGTGCGGACCGCGCTGTCCGACGCGACCAGCATAGGTGTCGGGGCGGTCGCTGTCCGCGAGGTGGCCGGATGGCGGACAGTGACGCCGCAGGCCGCATGTGGTCTGGACCACTTGAGGGTCCGGCGAGGTGTCGGGGGCAATCCCGGTGGGGAGGGGAGGGGGTTGCCGCTTAGGGTGTCAGCCATGAGCAAGTCGCCTGGGGAGCGCGCGCCGGTCCGGCCGTTCTGGTGGTGGGAGCGGCCGCGCAGCGCCTTCCTGGACATCGGGCTGGCGGTGCTCGCCGCGCTGGAGTGCGCGCTCAGCACGATCGCCTTCCTCTCCGGCCGGGTGCACCTGGACGCCGCCGGGATGGCCGGCATCTCGCTGCTCGGCGTGGTGGCGGGCGGTTCGCTGGTGCTGCGCCGCCGCTGGCCTGCCGTACCGGTGCTGGTGACCCTGGTGGCGATGCCGGGGATGCTCGGCGTCCTGCTGCTGGTGGTGTCGCTGTACACGCTGGCGGCGACCTGGGAGTGGCCCACCCGGCGCTGGCGGGTGGTGGCGCTGTCCGCACTGGCCTTCGCCGAGACCGTCGCCGTGATGATGGTGTCGATGCTGACGCCCGGCGACACGGCGGTGGAGCAGCCGCCGCTCTGGGGCCAGGTGCTGATCGCGGTGCTGGTCTCCGTCGGCCTGACCGTCCCGCCGGTGGTCACCGGACTGTACGTGGGCGCGCGGCGGCGGCTGATCGACTCGCTCAAGGACCGCGCGCACGGCCTGGAGACCGAACTGGACCTGCTGGCCGAGCAGGCCCAGGAGCGCGCCCGCCGGGCCCGGCTGGAGGAGCGCACCCGGATCGCCCGGGAGATGCACGACGTGGTGGCGCACCGGGTGTCCCTGATGGTGGTGCACGCCGGGGCGCTGGAGCGGATCGTCGCCAAGGACCCGGAGAAGGCCGCGCAGAGCGCCAAGCTGATGGGCGAGGTCGGACGGCAGGCGCTGAACGAGCTGCGGGAGATTCTCGGCGTGCTGCGGATGGACGACGAGCGCCAGCCGGAGCCCGACTCGCTGGCCGGGCTGCCCCGGCTGGTCGACCAGTCCCGGGCGGCCGGCATGGCGGTGACGCTGACCGTCAGCGGCAGCCGGCAGGAGTTCACCGGCGAGGCCGAGCAGACCGCCTACCGGGTCGTCCAGGAGGGCCTGACCAATGCGCACAAGCACGCGGGCGGCGCACAGGTGTCCGTCCTGCTCGCGTACGCGCCCAACGGGGTGCGGGTGAGCGTGGTGAACGCCTGCCCGGGTGGCGGCGGGGGCGCGGCGAAGCTGCCCAGCGGCGGCAACGGGCTGGTCGGGATGCGGGAGCGGGTGATCGCGCTGGGCGGCACCTTCTCCTCCGGGCCGGAGGCGGACGGCGGGTTCCGGGTCGAGGCGGTGCTGCCGTCCCGGCTGGCGGTCCGGGCCGAACGGCTGCGGTGACGCGCCGCCAGGCCCGGCCGGTCAGGCCCTGTCCGGCCGAGCGCGTGTCGGCCGCCTGACCCAGGGCCCGCCGGACCGCCGTCAGGAACCGTCGGCGGTGCGCAGCCGCTCCGGGGCGGTGCCCAGGACCAGGGTGGTGACGGCCTGGTCGATGCCGTGCCCGAGGAACCACTCGCCGGTGTGGTCCAGGCTGTAGACCCGGCCCTCCTCGTCGACGGCCAGCAGCGCCTGCCCGTACGCCTCCTCGCCGAGCGGGGCGAGCTGGCTGCCCAGGGCGCGGCCGAGGTCGAGCAGGGTGCGCGGCTGGTGCAGCCCGCACAGCGGGTCGATCAGGAACGGGGTGCGGGCCAGCTGGCGGCCCGGGCCGGCCAGGTCGAAGGCGAGGCCGCCGAACTCGGCCCAGGCCTCCACCGCCGCCGGGAACACCGCGTGCCGCAGACCGGACGGCCCGCCGTACCCGACCAGGGCGTCGGCCCACTCCTCGGCCTGCCGTATCTGCCAGCGGCCGGGGTGCCAGCCGGCCGCCTTGAGCTCGGCGGCGACGTCGGCGGGGAAGCGCGGGCGGGCCCGCCCGGCGGGGGCGGCGGACAGGGTGGCCGGCGGTGGCGGGGGCGGGCTGGGCGGGTTCAGGGCGGACTCCAGGGCTCGGGGACAGGGGGCGTACGAGGGCGCGGTCAGGGCGCGGGCGGCCCGACGGCGACGCTCTGCACGGTGAAGTGCTCCAGCATCGGCGCGCAGGAACGGCACGGCGGGGCGTGGGTGCCGTGCGCCGGGTCGCCCTCCTCCCGGATGCGAACGGTCGTCATCCGGGAGCCCTTGAGCGCCTTGCGGGCCTCGTGCAGGGTCATCGGCTTGCGGGCGGCGCGCTTGGAGCGCCGGCCGTCGACCGCGACCAGGTGCTGGGAGAGCAGGACGGCCTCCGGGCAGCGGCCGGTGAACCGCTCGCGCGCCTCGACGGGCAGCGTGTCCAGGAACTCGCCGACCAGCGGGTGCAGGACCGGCCGTCGGGCGTCCTTGTCCCCGGCCAGGGTGTGCACCTCGCCGCCCTTGAGTGACAGCGCGGCGGCGACGGCGGGCAGCAGGCTGTCGCGGTGGTGGCGCAGCACGGGCGGGCCCGCGGGCTCACCGGTGGTCATGCGTCGTCCTCCTCCTCTGTTCCCGCTGACGGAAGGACCGGTGGGACGGTCCGGGGCAAGCCTGTCAAACGACACCGACATCCGCACAACCGGGGTGCGGGGGCGGACGAACGACCGTGCGGGACCGGCCGGGCCGTCACCCGATCCTCGCCGGACCGGGGCCGGATCCGCACACCGTCGTCACGACTTGTCCGCTGATTTCCCGAAACCACCTCCGGGCCGGGGGCACGGCCGGTACCGTTCCGGCAGCGAGGCCGAAGGGGATCCGGTCGACCGCCCGCGGACGCGCGGACGGGGCCGGACCCGGTGCCCGCGCCGGACGTTGGGGCCGCCGGGGTGGGCCCGAGCCCGCCCCGGCGGCGGAGCGAAGGGGCTCGTGGATGACGTCGGAGCAGCCCGGTCGGAACGGGCCGCGGCAGCGGTCGGGGGCCTGGGACGCGCAGGCCGCCAACCAGGCGCCCGGTGGGCACGTGCCCACGCCGGGCGAACCGCCCCGGCCGGCACCGGAACGCCCGGTGGGCCTCGCCGTGGTCGGGGCCGGCTACTGGGGCCCGAAGCTGGTCCGCAACGCGCAGGACACCCCGGCGCTGCGGCTGCACTGGCTGTGCGACCTGGACGAGGCCAAGGCCCGTGCCGTGCTGGGGGAGTACAGCACCGTCCGGGCGACCGGCTCCTACCGGCGGGTGCTCGACGACGAGCGGGTCGGGGCGGTCGCGGTGGCCACGCCCGCGGCCGCGCACTACCGGCTGGTGCGGGCCGCGCTGGAGGCCGGCAAGCACGTGCTGGTGGAGAAGCCGATCACGACCTCGGCCGCCGAGGCCGCCGAACTGGTCGACCTGGCCGAGCGCAGCGGGCTGGTGCTGATGTGCGACCACACCTTCTGCTACACCCCGGTGGTGCGCCGGATCCGCGAGCTGGTGCACGGCGGCGAGATCGGCGACATCCAGTTCTTCGACTCGGTGCGGATCAACCTCGGCCTGGTGCAGCCCGACGTGGACGTGCTGTGGGACCTCGCCCCGCACGACCTGTCGATCCTCGACTTCGTGCTGCCGCCCGGCGTCGAACCGGTCGGGGTGTCCGCCCAGGGCGCCGACCCGATCGGCGCCGGCCGGGCCTGCGTGGCGTACCTGACGGTCCGGCTGAGCAACGGCGCGCTGGCCCACTGCCACGTCAACTGGCTCTCCCCGACGAAGGTCCGCACCACGCTGATCGGCGGCTCCCGGCGCACCCTGGTCTGGGACGACCTCAACCCGCAGGCCCGGCTGGCCGTGCACGACCGCGGCGTCGACCTCACCCCGCCCGACCAGCTGACCGACGCGATCCGGCACCGGGCGCTGATCTCCTACCGGGTCGGCGAGATGGTCGCGCCCGCACTGGTCGAGCAGGAGGCGCTGCGCAACGTGATGGCCGAGTTCGCCGCCGCGATCACCGAGCGCCGGGCCCCGCTCACCGACGGCCGGGCCGGGGTGCGGGTGCTCCAGCTGCTGGAGGCGGCCTCGCTCAGCCTCGAACTCGGCGGTGCCACCGTCCCGGTGGGGTCCGGGGACCGGGCGGGCGCCCGGTGAGCGCCGGCATCCCGCCGGTCGGCCCGATCCCGCCGGCCGACTCGATCCCGTTGGTCGACCTGGCGGCCGCGCACGCCGAGGTCGCGGCCGAGGTCCGGGCCGGCTTCGACCGGGTGCTCGCCTCCGGCGGCTACGTCAAGGGCCCCGAAGTGGACGGCTTCGAGCGGGAGTACGCCGACTTCACCGGCGCCCGGCACTGCGTGGGCGCCGGCAACGGCACCGACGCCCTCGAACTCGCCCTGCGCGCCCTCGACCTGCCGCCCGGCGGCGGGGTCGTGCTGCCCGCCAACACCTTCGTCGCCACCGCCGAGGCCGTGCAGCGGGCCGGGCTGCGCCCGGTGCTGGTCGACGCCGACCCGGCGCACCTGCTGATCGACCCCGAGCGGGCCGCCGGGGCGCTGCCCGGCGCGGTCGCGCTGCTGCCCGTCCACCTGAACGGCCAGCTCGCCCCGATGGGGCCGCTGCTGGAACTGGCCGACGGACGGCCGGTGGTGGAGGACGCGGCGCAGTCCCAGGGCGCCCGGCAGCACGGGCGCACCGGCTACGGGCGGATCGCGGCCACCAGCTTCTACCCGGGCAAGAACCTCGGCGGCTACGGCGACGCCGGGGCGGTGCTCACCGACGACGACGAACTCGCCGCCGCCGTCCGGCTGATCGGCGACCACGGCGCGCGCGAGAAGTACCGGCACGAGCGGTTCGGCTTCAACTCCCGGATGGACGCGCTGCAGGCCGTCGTGCTGCGGGCCAAGCTGCGCCGGCTGCCCGCCTGGAACGCCGCCCGCCGGGCCGCCGCCGCCCGCTACGACGCCCTGCTCGGCGGTCTCGACGGCCTGACCCTGCCGCGCACCGCGCCCGGCAACGAGCACGTCTGGCACCTGTACGCGGTGCGGATCGGTCCCGGCCGGGACCGCGACGCCGTCCTCGCCGCGCTGCGCGCCGCCGGGATCGGCGCCGGGGTGCACTACCCCGTCCCGGTCCACCTCCAGCCCGCGTTCCGTCACCTCGGCCACCGCGCGGGGGCGTTCCCGGTCGCCGAACGGGCCGCCCGCGAACTGCTCAGCCTGCCGCTGCACCCGCACCTCACCGAGGCACAGCAGACCAGGGTCGCCGGGGTGCTGGCCGGGGCGCTCGGGCAGCGGCCCTGACGGTTCCCCTTCTTCTCCCGGGCGGGGGCCCGGGCCCGGAGACGACCCCCTACGCTGGTGTCCAGCAAGCGCTTCGAGAATTTGCAGCAGCCAGTGGGGGCTCCCAGATGACGACAGGTCGGCCCGGCGTCGCCGCCGCACCGAACGCGGCGTACGCAGGTCAGGTGGTGCAGTTCCCGGACCCGGTCCGCGCGGAGCGACACCCCGCCGGGGTCCGGGTGGACGAGTACGGCTACCCGGACTTCGGCTCGTACGCCGCCGCCGCGGCCGAGGTCGCCGACCCGCCGGACGGCTTCGGCGTGGACGAGCTGCGGCTGACCGACTACGTGTCGGCCAACGCCGCGCTGTTCACCCAGGGCCACCCGCTCTGGGCCGACCTGGACACCGCCGTCGCCACCCCGCCCGGCTGGACCTGGCACCACGCGGTCGGCCGGGCCGCCCCCGGCTGGCGGCGGATGGAGCTCGTCCCGGTGGAGGTCAAGGCGCTGCTGCGGCACCACGCCGGCCTGGCCACCTCCGCCGCCGACCACACCCGCCGCGGCACCCGCCCGTTGCAGGAGCGCCGGCCCGTGCACTTCTCGCTGGCCAAGGACGGCGGCGACCCGATCGGCGTCCCCGAGGACCTGGTGCAGCGCGCCGAGGAGCGCCTCGGCTACCGGCTGCCCGGCGCCTACCGCACCTTCCTCAAGCTGGGCGGCGGCCGCGCCCCGGTCGGGGTGGCGCTGGACACCGAGCTCGGCATGCTGCTCGACCAGCCCTTCCTCACCCTCAGCGAGGAGTACGGCACCCAGGACGTCGTGTACGCCAACAAGTGCCTGCGCGACCACCTCACCAAGGACTACCTGGGCGTCGCCTACGCGCAGGGCGGCATCGTCGCGCTCAAGGTGCGCGGCGACCGGGCCGGCTCGGTCTGGTTCCACCTGTACGACGACGCCCGCGACACCGGCGCGCCGGAGGCCCCGGAGGACCGCTGCGCCCGGCTGCTGCTGCCCTGCGGCAAGGACTTCGACGCGTTCCTGCTGCGGCTGGCCGGCAGCCCGCCGGAGCTGGAGACGGTCGCGGAGCTGATGGTGGACGGCGGGTTCGCCCGGGCCGTCCCGGTGGACTGACGTGGCCGCGGCGGTGCAACGAGCGGGGACGACGAGGATGGGGACAGGGGTGAACCGGGCGTGGTGACGTACGCGCAGGCGCAGGAGCTCGCCGAGGAGTGGATCAACGGCGGGGTGCCGCAGCCGCAGCAGCGCGAGGTACGGGTCCGGGAGTTCGACCTGGGCTTCGTCTGCTGGGCGGTGGCACCCGGGGACGGGACGGCGGGGCCGTCGGGTGCGGGGGACGGGTCGGCCGGCGAGGCGCGACTGGTGATCGCCCGGGACTCCGGCGCGACCACGCTCTGGCCCGCGCTGCCCGTCAACGAGGTGGTCCGGCAGTACGAGGAGGCGTACGGGCGACCGGTCGCGGCCAACCCGGCGGGGGCGGCGAAGCCCGCGCCCGGGCCGGTCGAGGCGACGTCCTTCCTGCTCAGCCCGCCGCAGTGGCTGCAGGAGGCGGGGGCCGCGGCGATCGCGGCGGAGGCGGAGCGGCTGGGGGGCCAGGGGGCTCCGGCTCCGGCTGCTCCGGTGGTTCCGGTGGTTCCGGTGGCCGCGCCGCCCGCGCCGGTCGCTGCGGCGCCCGCCGTGCCGGCCGCGCCCGCCGTCGAGCCGCCCGTGCCCGCCGTGCCGTCCGGTTCTGCCGGTCCTGCTGGTTTCGCCGTCCCGCCGCAGGCCCCGGCCCCGGCCCCCGTGCCGGTGCCGCCGGTCGGGGCCGAGGCGGCCACCGTCCTGATGCCCGAGGGGCTGCGGACCACCGGCTCCGACCTGCCCGACGCGCCCGCGCCGGCCGGGGCCGAGGCCGCGACCATGCTGATGCCGCCGGAGGGCGGCTACGGCATGCCGCCGGTCCCGCCGCCCGCCGCCCAGGCGCCCGTGCCCGCCGCCGTCCCGCCGCCCGCGCCCGTGCCGCCTGCGGCCGTCGAGCCGGCGCCGACGCTGCTCGCGTCGCCGGACGCCGTGCCGGGGCTGATGGGCCTGCCGGGTGCGCCGTCCGGGCCGCCCGGCGGGGTGGAGCAGACGCCGACCGTCCTGGCCCCGCCCGCCGCCGCCCCGCAGC
>NZ_JBHXML010000130.1:0-12182 GCF_042720345.1 Kitasatospora sp. NPDC058478
AGCGGACTCCCCTTCGTCGTCGCCCTCAACGGCTTCGACGGACACCAGCCCCACACCGCCGACGAGGTCCGCGAAGCACTCCAGCTCAGCGCCGAAACCCCCGTCGTCACCCTCGACGCCCGCCGCCGCGACAGCGCCAAGAGCGCCCTCATCACCCTCGTCGAACACGCCCTCCTCGCCCGACTCCGATGACGGACACGGCCGCGGCCGCGGCCCACGGACCTTCGTTCGGAGGTCTGCGGGCCGCGGCCGCGGCGGGTCGCCCGGCGGGCTGCCCGGTGAGCTACTCGGCGGTCTGGTCGGTGGGCTCCAGGCCGGCCCGGATCAGCCCGTAGGTGTAGGCGTCCTCCAACGCCAGCCAGGAGGCGGCCACCACGTTGTCGGCCACCCCGACGGTCGACCAGGTGGACGTGCCGTCGGTGGACTCGATCAGCACCCGGGTCTTGGAGCCGGTGCCGTGCTGGCCCTCCAGGATGCGGACCTTGTAGTCCACCAGCTCGAACCGGGCCAGCGGCGGGTAGATCCCCTCCAGCGCGGTGCGCAGCGCCTGGTCCAGCGCGTTCACCGGGCCGTTGCCCTCGCCGGTGGCGATCCGGCGCTCCCCCTTCGCCCACAGCTTCACCGTCGCCTCGTTGCCGGTGAACCCGTTCGGGCCCTGCTCGCTGATGGTCCGCCAGGACTCCAGGGTGTAGAAGCGCTCCCGGCCGCCGCGCACCTCGTCGCGCAGCAGCAGCTCGAAGGAGGCGTCGGCGGACTCGTAGGTGTAGCCGAGGTTCTCCTGCTCCTTCACCTTGGCCACCACCCGGCCGGCCAGGTCCCGGTCGCTGGACAGGTCGTAGCCGAGCTCCTTGCCCTTGAGCTCGACCGAGGCGCGGCCCGCCATGTCGGAGACCAGCATCCGCATGGTGTTGCCGACCCGCTCCGGGTCGATGTGCTGGTACAGGTCAGGGTCGACCTTGATCGCGGAGGCGTGCAGGCCCGCCTTGTGCGCGAAGGCCGAGTAGCCGACGTACGGCTGGTGGGTGGAGGGGGTCAGGTTGACCACCTCGGCGATCGCGTGCGACAGCCTGGTCATCTCGGCGAGCCGCCCCTCGGGGAGCACCCGCCGGTCGTACTTGATCTCCAGCGCGCCGACCACCGGGAACAGGTTGGCGTTGCCGACCCGCTCGCCGTAGCCGTTGGCGGTGCACTGGACGTGGGTGGCGCCGGCGTCCACCGCGGCCAGCGTGTTGGCCACCGCGCAGCCGGTGTCGTCCTGGGCGTGGATGCCCAGCCGGGCACCGGTGACGGCGAGGACGTCGGCGACGGTCTCCCGCACGCCGGCCGGCAGCATCCCGCCGTTGGTGTCGCACAGCACCACCACGTCCGCGCCCGCCTGGTGCGCGGTGCGGACCACGGCCAGCGCGTACTCGCGGTTCGCCCGGTAGCCGTCGAAGAAGTGCTCGCAGTCGATGAACACCCGCCGCCCCTGCGCACGCAGGAACTCGACGCTGTCCCGGACCATCTCCAGGTTCTCGTCGAGGGTGGTGCGCAGCGCCAGCTCCACGTGCCGGTCGTGCGCCTTGGCGACGAGGGTGACGACCGGGGCGCCCGAGGCGACCAGCGCGGCCAGCTGCGGGTCCTCCGCGGCCTTGCCGCCGGCCCGGCGGGTGGCGCCGAAGGCGACCAGCCGGGCGTGCCGGAGGTCCAGTTCGGCGGCGGCCCGGGCGAAGAACTCGGTGTCGCGCGGGTTGGCCCCCGGCCAGCCGCCCTCGATGAAGCCCACCCCGAACTCGTCCAGGTACCGCGCGATGGCCAGCTTGTCCGCCACCGTCAGGTTGATGCCCTCCCGCTGCGCACCGTCGCGCAGGGTGGTGTCGAACACGTGGAAACTGTCGTCGGTACGGCTGACCTCGGTCATGACCCCTGGTTCTCCGTTCGGGGAGGTTCGTACTGCTCTGCCGGATTGCGAGTCCCGGCTCCACTGTCCAGCATCCCGCGCGCGGCTCCGGTGTCCCCGAGCCCCTTGTGGGGGCTCTCGGCCGGTCCGGAGGCTGTGTTCATCGGGGCGGTGCCCGAAAAACGAAAAAACCCCTCGCGGGTGCGAGAGGTCTGCGCGCGGGTCTGGACGCTGGTGGTCGCTCCGCATCGGGTCCTGCGGGAGCGGTCACTGCGGACCGGCGCGCCTGCTGCTAATCATCAGCGACAGCGAGGACACGCTCGCAGTCTGGCACACGTCCCGGCATCCGGCCCGCCCGTCTCGCGATGCGGAACAGGGCAGGCCGGAGCGGGTGCCGCCTCAGACGATCTTGTGCAGCCAGCCGTGGGTGTCGGGGGTCTGGCCGCCCTGGATGGCCAGCAGGGCCCGGCGCAGCTCCATGGTGGTCGGGCCGGGCTCGCCGGCGCCGACCGTCCAGTCGGCGGCGGCCGACTTGACCGAGCCGACCGGGGTGATGACGGCGGCGGTGCCGCAGGCGAACACCTCGGTGAGGGTGCCGTCCGCGTTGGCCTGCTGCCACTCGTCGGTGGAGATCTTCCGCTCCTCGACGGCGTAGCCGAGGTCGGCGGCGAGCTGGAGGAGCGAGTCGCGGGTGATGCCGGGCAGCAGGGCGCCGGACAGCTCGGGGGTGACGATCTTCGCGTCCTTGCCCTCGCCGAAGACGAAGTACAGGTTCATGCCGCCCATCTCCTCGATCCACCGGTGCTCGGCGGCGTCGAGCCAGACGACCTGGTCGCAGCCCTTCTCGGCGGCCTGGGCCTGGGCGATCAGCGAAGCCGCGTAGTTGCCGGCGCACTTGGCGGCGCCGGTGCCGCCGGGAGCGGCCCGGACGTACTCCTTGGACAGCCACACCGAGACCGGCTTGACGCCGCCCGGGAAGTAGGCGCCGGCCGGCGAGGCGATGATCATGAACAGGTAGGAGTTGGCCGGGCGGACACCCAGACCGACCTCGGTGGCGAACATGAACGGACGCAGGTACAGGCTCTGCTCGGGCTCGTTCGGCACCCACCCCTGGTCCTGCTGGACCAGCAGCTCGACGGCCTCGACGAAGGTCTCCACCGGCAGCTCCGGCATCGCCAGCCGGCGGGCCGAGGCCTGGAAGCGGGCCGCGTTGGCCTCCGGACGGAAGGTCGCGATGGAACCGTCGGCCTGGCGGTAGGCCTTGAGGCCCTCGAAGATCGACTGGCCGTAGTGCAGGGTCATGTTCGCCGGGTCGACCTCCAGCGGCGCGTACGGCGCCAGCTGGGCGTCGTGCCAGCCCACGCCCTCGGTCCAGCGGATGGTGACCATGTGGTCGGTGAAGACCCGGCCGAAGCCGGGGTTGATCAGCCGGGCCTCGCGCTCCGCGGTGGGCAGCGGGTGGGCGGAAGGCTTGAGGTCGAACGTGATGGGCGCCTGGGTGGGCGTGCTCATGGCTGTTTCCTTCACCGTGGGGTAGGTCCGGGCCGCCACCGCCGGGTGCCCGCCGCGGCCAACCAGCACCGGAACGAACGCACAACGGCACGACCCACTGTCGATACTCGCATCCAGAGGGCCGTGCCGAACAGCTGCCCGCTCCTTGGGGAGCTGCAAGCTGCGGTTATGTGGTGCGGCCCGCCGGGCCGCGACCGTTGTCGGCCCCGGCCCGTGGGCCGGAGTCCGTCAAGCGGATCCGGCCCGTCAGCCGGCTACTCGGGTGACCAGCGCGTCGCCGACCGCGGAGGTGCTGCGGGTGCCGGTGCGCTCGGCCAGGTCCGCCGCGACGGCGGCCTCCACCCGGGCGGCCTCGGCGGCGAAGCCCAGGTGCTCCAGCAGCATGGCGACCGACAGCACGGTGGCCGTCGGGTCGGCCTTGCCCTGGCCCGCGATGTCCGGCGCCGAACCGTGCACCGGCTCGAACATCGACGGGAACTCGCCGCCCGGGTTGATGTTGCCGCTCGCGGCCAGGCCGATCCCGCCGGTGACGGCGGCGGCCAGGTCGGTCAGGATGTCGCCGAACAGGTTGTCGGTGACGATGACGTCGAAGCGCTCCGGCTGGGTGACGAAGAAGATCGTCGCCGCGTCGACGTGCAGGTAGTCGGTGGTCACCTCCGGGAACTCCCGGCCGACCTCCGCGAAGATCCGCGACCACAGGTGCCCGGCGTGCACCAGCACGTTGTTCTTGTGCACCAGCGTCAGCTTCTTGCGCGGACGCGCCTGGGCCCGGCGGTAGGCGTCGCGCACCACGCGCTCGATGCCGAACGCGGTGTTCAGGCTGACCTCGGTGGCCACCTCCTGCGGCGTCCCGGTGCGCAGCGAGCCGCCGTTGCCGACGTACGGGCCCTCGGTGCCCTCGCGGACCACCACGAAGTCGATGGTCGGCTCACCGGCCAGCGGGGACTTCACCCCGGGGAACAGGCGGCCCGGACGCAGGTTGATGTGGTGGTCGAAGGCGAACCGCAGCTTCAGCAGCAGCCCCCGCTCCAGCACGCCCGACGGCACGCTCGGGTCGCCGATGGCGCCCAGCAGGATCGCGTCGTGCGACTTCAGCTCGGCCAGCACGCTGTCCGGCAGGGTCTCCCCGGTCCGGTGGTAGCGCCGGGCGCCGAGGTCGTACTCGGTGGTCTCCAGCTTCACCTCGGCGGGAAGCACGGCACCCAGGACCTTGAGACCTTCGGCCACCACTTCCTGGCCGATGCCGTCACCCGGGACAACTGCGAGACGAATCGTGCGAGACATGCTCGGACCCTACTCCGGTGTCCCAGGGGCTGACACCCGGCGTCCACCATCCGGACGGGTCAGGGTGACCGTCAACGGAAACGGCCGCTGAACCGTCAGGCTGCCAGGGAAAGTCCCGCTCTGAACGTAATCGCCGGCAGCCTCATCCAACTCGTAGGCGTAAACCACCGGTTCACACCGCTCACGCTCGACACGCCAGAAGTAGCGGATCCCGGCAGCGGCGTACTTGCGCGGCTTGACGTCGCGGTCCCGCTCCGCCGATGCCTCCTCGACCACTTCCACGGCCAACAGAACATCCCGGGCCAGCCAGAACGTCTGACCGGGCCCGGTGTCCGCTCGGGCATCGACGACCATGACATCGGGCTCCGGCCGGTTACGGGTGTCGAGCTTCAACCCCATCCGGCAGCAGACCTCCCAACCGTCCGGCACCTGGTCGGCCAGTTGCTGATCCAGCCTGCTGGTCGTCCGGGCATGGAACGTTGTCTGACGGGCGGAGAAGACCAGGCCACCGAAGAGCAACTCGGTGTGGGGCGGGAGATCCCGTAGCCGATCCAGGTCGTCCGCGGTGTAGCCGGTAGCCGGAGGGCGCAGCCACTCCGGCATCGCAAGGTCGAGTTCCCTTTCCACGGGGGCACCGTCGCAGGCCGATCCGCCGGGCTGCCACCTCATCACCCCTTCGAGGGAGCGCGGGGGGCCTGATCCGCGCGGGGGGCGCGCTTAGGGTGGCGGGGTCCGGCAATCCCTCGCGGAAACGGGGTCGAGCAGCAGATGGGCGTGCGGCGGCGGGAGGTGCTGGTCTGCGGGAGTGCGGCCGGGCTGGCGGCGGGCGGGTACGCGCTCGCGGTGGGGCTGCGCGGGGTGTGGCCGACGGGGGCGGGCGAGGCCGCCCTGCCGTACCACGCCCACCTGTGGGACCTGCTGCACGGGCGGGCCGCCGGGGACCTCCTGTTCAACTGGAACAGCGGCTACGGCGTCCCGTTCCTCGCCGACTTCTTCGCCTACCTGATGAACCCGTTCTCCTGGCCGACCGCCCTCCTCCCCCGCGACCAGGGCCGGCTCGCGCTCCTCCTGGTCACCCTCGCCACCATCGGCCTCGGCACCGCCCTGATGGCCCACCTGCTCGGCCGGCTGCACGCCGGCCCGCACTGGCTGCGGGCGCTCGCCGCCGTCGGGTACGGGCTCTGCGCCTGGGTGCTCGACGTCGGCGGGGCGGCGCCGATGTGGCTCTGGGGCCTGGTCTCGCTGCCGCTGCTCGGCCTGGCCGCCGACTGGTGCCTGCGCGAGCGGCGCTGGGTGGCCGGCTCGCTGTGCGTCACCCTCGCCTGGGCCGGCAACCTGTACACCGCCGCGCTGGCCACCCTGATGGCCGGGCTGCTGCTGGCCGTCCGTCTGTTCGCCACCCCGCGGCCGTTGCGCCACCGGGTCCGGGTCACCGGGCGGGCCTTCACCATGGCCACCACCGGCGTCCTGCTCGCCTCGCCCGTGCTGTTCGTCGCCGTCCGGGCCGCGCACGGCGCCCAGCCGGAGTCCCCGGTGCAGCCGCTCGGCCCGTCCGGGCTCGGCGGGCACCTCGCGCAGTTGCTGCCCGCCACCCACGGCGGGCGGCCGCTGCCGGACGTCGCGATCGGCCTGCTGGGGCTGCTGCTGGTGTGCGGGCTGCCGTTCAACCGGCGGGTGCGGGTACGGGAGCGGGCGGTCTGGTGCGGGGCGCTGGTGCTGGTGGTGCTCAGCTTCGTCTGGACCCCGACCGTGCTGGTCTGGCACGGTCTGGCGATCCCGGCCGGCGGGCCGTACCGGGTCGCGTTCGTGCTCAGCGGCCTGCTGGTGCTGGCGGGCTGGGTGTCGCTGGCGCACCGGCCGGACCGGCTGACCCTGCTGGGCGGCGCCGCCGTGGTCGCGGTGATCGCCGCGCTGGCGGCGGGCCGGCACTCGGTCCGCGCCTCCACCTGGACGCTGCTGGCCGTCGGCGGGGTCGTCCTGCTCGCCGCGCTCTGGACCCTCGACCGCCGGCACACCGACCGCCGGGCCACCGCCCTGGCGACCTGGGTGCTGGCCGGCGCGGTACTCGGCAACGCCGTCTGGTCCGGGTACGCGGCGCTCGCCGCCGCCCCGGCCGACCCCGCCTCCCCCGCCGCCGTCCGGGCCGGGTACGCGGCGGTGCGCGACGGCGCCGACTGGCCCCGGGGCCGCAGCGACCCCGGCCCGCACGCCTTCACCACCAACGATCCGCTGCTGCTCGACGGCCAGGGCGGCGGCTACTTCAGCGGCTACCTGCCGACCGTCGCCGCCCTGCTGCTGCACGACCTCGGCGCGGGCTGGACGGCGGGCGGGCGGCAGACCGCCAGCGTCACCGACCCGGTCGGGCAGGCCCTGTTCGCCGTCCGCGCCCACCTCGACGACGGGCCGCCCCCGGCCGGCTTCACCCCCGGACGGGCCGCCGCACCGCCGCTGGTCACCGTGCTGCCGCCCGGCGCCCGGCCGGACACCTCCTCGGTCTGGTCCCGGCAGGAGTCACTGCTCGGCCGCCGGGTGTACGAGGCCCCGCTGCCCGTCCCGGCCGGCGGCCCGGCGCCAACCCTGCACGGCACCAGCGGCTGGTCGCTGCCCGGCGGCGCCGAGGGCACCGTCCTCACCGCGGCCTGCACCCCCGGCGGCACGGCCTACTTCCACGGCGTCTGGTACCGGGGCACGGTCAGCGGCCTCGGCACCACCTACCGCAGCGACGGCGAACAGCCCACCACCGCCGTCGCGATCCACCGGCTGGGGCCGGTCCCCGCCGACGGGACGGTCCGGGTGACCCTGCGCTCCGACACGGTCGGCCAGGTCCCGGCCCGTCCGATCGGCTGCCTGCGGCCCGGCGCCCTGGACGCCGCCGTCGCCCGTCTCACCGCCACCGGCGCGACCGGCGTGACGGCCGGCGGGCACACCCTCGCCGCGACCCTCCCGGCCGGCTCCACCGGCACCGCGCTGCTGTCCGTCCCGGCCGCCGAGGGCTGGACCTGCGCGGCGGGCGGCGGCCGGTACGTCCCGCCGACGCCCGTCCTGGGCATGATCGGCGTACCGCTCGGCGCCGGCGCCGACCGCATCGCCTGCTCCTTCCGCCCGCCCGGTCTCACCGAGGGCCTCACCGTCTGCTCCGCCACCGCCGCCGCCCTCGCCCTGGTCGCCGTCTTCACCCGCTTCTCCCGCCGCCCGACCCGCGCCCCCCGCCGCACCCGCCGGCTCGCCGCCCAGGCCGCCGACCGAGGCTGAGGCGGCCGGGCCTGACGCAACCGGGCCTGAGGCAGCCGGGCCTGAGGCGGCCGGGCCGGGCACTGCCGACCGCCGGTGGCACCGCAAGTGGGCCCGCGCCACCGAGGCGCGGCACAACGCGCGAGGGGCGGCCCGCCAGGTCGGCGGGCCGCCCCTCGGACGGGTGCGGTCAGGGGAGGCTGATCACCTGGCTCCGGTGGGCGGCGGGGTTGAGGTGGTGGAGCAGGAGCAGGCGGGAGGTGTCGCCGGGGGTGCGGCGGATGTCGAGGACGGTGCCGGGCCGGACCGGGGTGGCGAGGGCCGCGGGGCCGCCGAGGCCGGCGCGGATGTCGACGGCGGGGTGCAGGACGTCGAGGGCCAGGACGGGGCGGGTGCCGCGCAGGCCGATGGCGGAGTAGGACTCGGCCGGGTCGGGTGTGCCGGGGGCGACGGTGCTGGTCCAGACGCCGTAGTGGATGGTGCTGTGGCCTTCCCGGACGCCCGGGAGGGCGCTCAGCCGGACGGGGAGGACGACGGCGTCGCCGTCCAGCAGGGCGGTGTCGGTGTCGCCCCAGTGGCCGTTGAGCGGCTGGACGTCGAGTTCGGCGCCGGTTCGGGCGTCCAGGGCGCGGGAGACGAGGACGTCGCTGTTGCGCAGCCGGTCTGCTTCGAGGATGACGTCGGTGGTGCCGTCGCCGTCGGTGTCCAGGGAGACCCGGACGCCGTAGAGCCCGACCGGGGTGGCGGCCGGGGCCCAGAGCTGGGCGCCCACGTAGAGCAGGTCGGAGCCGGTGGCGGCACCGACGACCCGCAGGTTGGCGGCCCGGTCGCCGGGGTGCTGGACGCAGACGTCCTGCGGGGGGTCGGCCGGCTCGGCGTCGTCGTCGGGCCGGATGCCGGCCCCGGGCCCGACGGCGGCTTCGCTGTCGGGCGGGCAGTCGGCCCAGCGGGTGCCTTCGCCGCCGAGGGTGAGGGCGGTGACGAGTCCGGGCCGGTTGCCGGGGGCGGCGCTGCCGCCGAGCATCAGGACGGTGCCGTCCCGGGTGGTGCGGGCGGCGGCGGTGGCGGTGAGGTCGGTGGCCGGGCGCGGGGCGGCGAGGACGGGGACGCGCAGTTGGGGCAGGGCCGGGTCGGTGACGGGGGTGAGCAGGACGCGGCCGGAGAGTTCGGCGCGGTAGCTGCGGGCCTTGCCGTCCTGCACGGTGTCGATGGTGGGGTCGGGGGCGCGGCCCAGCTCCCCGGGGACGGCGAGGGTGACGTGCACCCGAGCGGTGCCGCCGGCCGGGACGTCGACCTGGTCCGGCGTCACCTCGAAGGTGGCGCCGGGCAGTTCGGTGGCGGCCGCGTAGCCGGTGCGGTAGCTCAGCGGCCGGTCCGCGTGGTTGCGCACCTCGATGTCGCGGCCGAGGGCGGTCGGCCCGGCGATCTCGACCGGCCCGTAGGAGACGCCGACGCTGCCTTCGGCCGCTCCGTCGCCGGCCGCGTAGGCGACGACGGGGGTGTGGACGGCCCGGTCGACCTGGGCGCGGCCGGCGCCGGTGCGCTCGGGGCCGTAGACCGGTCCGCCGTGGTCGTCGCCGAGCCAGGTGTCGACGGCGGTGTTCATGAGCGCGGCCTTGAGCTGTTCGACCGGCCAGTCGGGGTGGGCGGCGCGGACGAGGGCGGCGAGGCCGGTGATGTGCGGGGTGGCCATCGAGGTGCCGTCCTCGCGCTGGCCGCCGCTGCCGGTGCCGACGAGGGCGGACCAGATGGTCTCGCCGGGGGCGGCGAGGTCGGGTTTGACGATGCCGGGGACGCCGATGCCGCGGGAGGAGAAGTCGGTGAGGGTGTCGGTGCGGGCGGGCTGGTTCTGGGAGACGGAGCCGTGCAGCGGGTTGCCGGGGGCGGCGAGGCGGACCTCGACCGGCCCGGCCGCGGCGGCCTGCCGGAGCCGTTCGCCGTCGGCGTGGGCGAGCAGGGCGGCCGGGATGCGGTCGTTGCCGGAGATCTCGGCGAGGTGGTCGGTGTCGGCGGCGTAGAGGGCGCCGATCGCACCGGCGTCGGCGGCGTGGTCGGCGCGGGGGCCGGAGTTGCAGGCCCGTTCGGTGTCGCGGGTGCGCCAGGTGAGGACGGCGATCTTTCCGGCGAGCCGCTGCCGGTCGGCTTCGCTGTAGGCGGCGCAGCCGTCGGACTGGTCGGCGGGCAGGGCGAGTTGGCCGCTGACGTCGGCGCTGGACCAGCCCTGGTAGCGCTCGCTCCAGTGGGCCGGGACGACGCCGGCCAGGCTGGCGGGGGCGAGCACGGTGAGGCCGTCGGTGTCGCTGTGCGGGTCGACGGAGGCGGCGACGGCGATGGCCCGGGCGGCGGTGCCGGGGCTGCCGCCGATGCCGTAGACGTCGCCGTCGTTGCCGGCGGCGGCGACCACGACGGTGCCGAGGGCGGCGAGCCGGTCGACGGCGAGGGCGTCGGTGTCGTCGGGGTTGCCGAAGCGGCTGCCGAGGGAGAGGTTGACGACGTCGAGGCGGTCGCCGAGGTCACCGTCGCCGTTGGGGTCGGCGGCGAGGTCGAGCGCCTGGGCGAGCCGGTCGGTGGAGCCGTCGCAGCCGAAGACCCGGATCGCGTACAGCTGGGCGCCGGGGGCGGCGCCGGGGCCGACCTTGAACCCGGCGGGGTCGAGTCCGGGCCGGTAGGGGCCGGTGTACGGGTGACCGTCGGCGGTGACGCCGTAGCCGGCGGCGGTGCCGGCGACGTGGGTGCCGTGCCCGTTGCGGTCGCAGTCGATCGGGTTGTCACTGGGGTGCGGGACGGGCTGGTGGTGGGGGGAGGACGGGTCGGGGTTGTAGTCGTCGCCGACCAGGTCCTTGCCGCCGATCACCTTGGCGTTGGGGAACAGCTCGGGCGGGGCCGGCTTGCCGCGTTCGACGGAGCGGAAGGCGGCCTCGGTGCCGGGGCCGCCGAAGTCGGCGTGGGTGTAGTCGATGCCGCTGTCGACGATGCCGATCCGCACCCCCTGGCCGGTGTTGCCGTCGCCGGTGGCGCCGGCCCAGACCTGCGGGGCGCCGATCAGCGGGACGGAGTAGGCGTTGTCCCGCTGTTTGCGGACGATCGGGTGGACGGCCCGGACGCCGGGCAGCGCGCGCAGGGCGGGCAGCCGGTCGGCGGGCGCGTTGACGGCGAGGCCGGTGAGCAGGGTGCGGGTGCGGTAGAGCTCGCCGGCGGTGGGCGCCGCCCGGTGGACGGCCGCGGCGAGCCGGTCGAGGGCTTCGCCGGCCTTGGCGCGCTGGGCGGCGCCGGCGTCGGCGGCCTCCCGGCGGGCGGCTTCCGGGGAGCGCTGGGCCCGCCGGGCCCCGTCGGCGGCGCGCCGCCAGGCGGGGCCGGCCGGCTCGGTGCCGAGTTCGAGCAGGACGGTGGCCGTTCGGCCGGCCCTCGACGGCTCCGTCGGGGGCCCGCCGGAGGCCGGGGTGGCGGCGAGCGCCGCGCTCCCGGCCAGTACGGCCAGGGTGAGGCCGATCCGGGTGATGGGTCGGCGGACGGATGGCAGGCGCACTGGGCCCTCTCCCCCCGGCAGGGGGACTGATCCGCACACCGTGTCGCTGACGCCCGCCCGCGCGAACGTCGATCACCCTTCCGGGGGCCCCAAATTAGGATGATCGCGCCGGCGAGCGCGAGCAACTTCCCTCGGACGGACGCCGGTTGCACTCGACCGGGTGACCTGACGGCAGCCCGAGCGGCCTATTCGGCGGATGAACGGCCGGGTCGGAGAAGCCCCCCGAGGAGGGCCGTCCGACGACCCCTGACAGACAGGCCCGCCAGGGGTTCCCGTCAGAGGTGCCCGGTCGAGCCGCCGTTGTCGCGGCGGTCCAGCGCCCGCTGCAGCGCGGCGGCGGCGAAGGGGTTCCGCTCGGCGGCCCGGCGCCGGCGCGGGGCGCGGACGGGGGTGGCGGCGGGGGTGGCAGTGGCGTGGCGGTCGGCGGTGAGGGGCATACCGGGCTCCTTGGAAGCGGCGCCCCGAAGAGGGCGCGGGAGGGGAGGGGTACGCGCGGGGGCAGGGATCGCCTGCCCGTGAAGGCGCACGCGGACACGGGCCGAACGCCCTGTCTACAGGGTCGGCACGCCGTATCGCCCTTCCACGGTACGACCGGGCCCGGGCCGTGTCTGCACGAATACTTGGATTTCCTAGTATCTGAGACGGGCGCCGCCCGGGGGAACGCAGCGGGGCCCGGACCCCCGGCCGACCGCGGGGCGGGGCCCCGGGGGGGGGGGGCGGAGGCGGCCCCCTCGGCCCAGCGGGCGGAGC
>NZ_JBHXML010000131.1:0-9692 GCF_042720345.1 Kitasatospora sp. NPDC058478
GGGAGGGCGGTTACCGGCATCAGGGGTTGAGTGATGGTGTCTGTCGGTTCGTCGGGCCGATCCCGCCCGGAGTCGGGGAGTGCCGGGACGGCGCGGTGAGCGACGTGTAGTGCTCGGTTCCGAGGATCCGGTACCTGACGTCCTCGGGCAGGCGGGCCAGGATTCCGGGGAGCGGGCGCTCTGCCTCGACTTGGCTGCGGTGGGCTGTGATCGCGGCCCATTTATGGTCCAGCCACTGGCGTACGTCGCATGTCATGTCGGCCCGGGTGTCCGGGACGCTCAGCACGGATTTGCCGACCCGGTTCAGGAGGGGCCCGAGGTCGGCGATCGCCGAGTGGGGGTGGGTGGCCAGGTGGACGGCGGCGGGCTGCCAGGGTTCCCCGGCGTCCGGGTAGAGGTGTTCGAGTCCGGAGGCGGCGATGGCCAGCAGGGTCGCCCGGTGGGTCTGCCGGTGGTCCGGGTGGCCGGTCAGTTGCCCGTAGGCGTCGTGGGTCAGCACGATGTCGGGCCGAACCGCTCGGATGTGCCGCACGATGTCCTCGACCACGCGGTCGACGGGAGCGTCGCACAGCCGCGGCCGGCCGGGGGCGGATTGCGGGACGCGGGCGTCGGCGTAGCCGAGCATCCTCGGTCCGCCGGCGCCCAGGATGTCCAGGGCCTCGGCGAGTTCGGCGGCGCGGTGGCTGTCCTCGGCCCAAGTGACGGTGACGACGGCCGTCCGGGCCCCGGACGCGGCGTGCTGGGCGAGGGCGCCGCCGACGAGCAGCGATTCGTCGTCCGGGTGCGCGAGCACGGCGAGCAGGGACGGCAGGGGTGGCACGGCAGGCCCTCCCTGTTCGGCCGGCGCCGGGCGAGCGGCTGGTGACGGCTGCCCGGGGCGGAGGCGGGCGGCGAGGGCGGCCATGTCGGTGGTGAACCGGTCCGCGAGGTCGACACCGGTCTCCTGGGCGATGACCATGAGCGAGAACAGGCAGTCGGACAGCTCGTGGCCGATCGCCCCGGCACTCGCGGCCACGTCGGCGCGGTGGCCCTGGTGGGCCATGACCAGCTTCGCGAGGTCGCCGACGTCGCCGGTGAAACCGAGGACGAAGTCCGACAGGCCCCAGGTGCGGCCCAGCTTGCGCCGGTTGATCTCGTCGTAGAGGTCGCGGACTTCGCCTGCGGCGGCGCACATCTCGTCCCAGGTGGGCATCGGCTGCTCCGTTTCGGGTGCGTGGTCAGGCGGGATCGGCGGCGGGTGCGGTCGTGTCCCGCTGGTCAGGGATCTCGGTGGCGTACTGGCGGGCCTGGAGGAGGTAGGAGGAGCGGTAGCCGCTGTTCGGGTCGGCCATCAGCTGCGCGTGGGTGCCCTGTTCGGTGAGCCGGCCCTCGCGCAGGACGTAGATGAGATCGGCGCCCGCGGTGGCGGCGAGGCGGTGGGTGATCAGGATGACGGTCAGGCCCTGGTCGGCGAGTTCGCGGATGCGGGTGAACGCGGCGATCTCGGACTTCGCGTCGAGGGCGGAGGTGGGCTCGTCGGCGATCACGAGGTGGGTGGGGCGTCCGCCGGGCCCGGTGGTGGTGGCCCGGTGGTGGGTGCGGGCCATGCCGACGCGCTGCCACTGGCCGCCGGACAGCTGGACGCCGCCCTTGAAGCCGCGGGCGGCGAGGGTGTCCCAGCCGTTGTCCTGGGCGTCGATGATCGGGTGCAGGTCGGCGTAGTCGGCCGCGCGCTTGAGCAGGGCCGGGTCGTCGCCGTGTTCGGGTCGGCCGATCAGGACGTTGGCCCGCAGGGTGAGCGGCCACTGCTGGAAGCCCTGTTCGAGGACGGCGGAGGAGGCGAACAGCTGGTCCCGGTCGGCGGTCGCGGCATCGACGCCGTCCCACAGCATCCGGCCGGCATCGGGCAGGTAGAGGCCGGTGAGGATCTTGACGAGCGTCGACTTGCCGGAGCCGTTGTCGCCGACCAGGGCGACGACCTGCCCGCGCGGGATCCGCAGCGTGATGTCGGACAGGGCCGGGCTCGTGCGGCCGGGGTAGGTGAAGGTCACCCCCTCCAGGGTGATGGCCGCAGGGCGGTGCGGGAGGTCGGTGCCGCCGGCGGGGATGGCGCGCCGGTCGGCCTCGCGCTGGAGGCGGTCGAGGTCGGTGACGAACAGGGCCTCCTCGTACAGGTTGTTGACGGTGCCGACGAGGGAGGTGATGTCGGCGGCGCCGGTGCGGATGCCGACGACGGCGGTGCCCGCGACGGCGAGCGCCATCTGCCCGTCGTGGACGAGCCAGCCCAGGACGGCGAAGGTCGCGGCGGCGGCCAGCTCGGAGAGGACGGAGGCGAGCAGGGAGGTGGTCGCGGTGGCGCGGGCGAGGCGGTTCTGCTCCTGCTCGGACGCCTCGGCCATCGCGATGTAGTGGCCCAGGATGAACGGGCCGATGGCGTGGACGCGGACCTCGGGCGCGGCGTGCGGCTGGGTGAGCAGCTGGGCGAGCAGACTGGCGGCCCGGTGGTGCTGGAGCCAGGCCATCACGGAGCCGTAGCGGCGCCGGGCGGAGCGGACCGCGCCCCACCCCTTCGGCGCGGCGATGAGCACCAGCATGGGCAGCAGCACCGGGTCGAGGGTGAGCAGGACACCGCCGGCGGCCACCATGCCGAGCAGGGCGGTGAGGACGGCGATGCTCTGGCCGATCAGGCGCCGCACGGCCGCCGTGCCGTACCTGGCGGACTCCAGCAGTCTGCTGAACTCGGGGTCCTCCACCGCGGCCAGCTCCACACGGGCCGCGCGGCGCAGGTAGGCGACGGTCGCGGCCCGCTCAGTCTTGGGCTCCAGCCGGCCTCCCGCCCAGGAGGAGACCACGCCCAGGATCGCGGACAGCGCGGAGGCGCCGCCGATGGCGAGGGCGGCCGGCAGGGCCGCGCGCAGCAGTTGGTCGGTGCTGCCGGAGGCGAACAGGGAGGCGAGGGCGCGGTTGGTGGCGAGCAGGCCGAAGGCGGCGGCCAGCGCCCGTCCGGTTTCGGCGACGGCGATGGCCACCAGGGCCACCCGGTCGGCCTGCCAGGCCAGGCGCAGGGCGGTGCGGAGCATGCCGGGGATCTGGCGGGCGACCGTGAGGAAGCTGATCCTGAGCATGGTCTGCTCATGGGAGGTGAACCCCCAGTCGGGGAGCAGCCGTCCGCCGAACAGGAACTGCTCACTGTCGGAGACGTGGTCGGTCGGCGGGGGTTCGGACGGCGGCGGTTCGAACGGCGCGGGTTCGGCCGACGGGGGTTCGGACGGCGCGGGTTCGGACGGACGGGACTTCAAGCGCTCTCCTCCACGGTGCGGTTGAGGCGGGGCGGGGGCGTCATCCGGGTTCGCCCGGCCGGCGGGGTTCTGAGACGAGGTACTCGGCGACGCCGGTGCGGCGGGCGGTGAGTGAGGCGCGGAGCGTGCGCAGTCGGCGCGGGGTGACGATGCGCCCCCACTCCCCGACGGTGCGGACGGCGTGACCGCTGTGCTCGGCGGGGTCGGGGGTGATGCGTTCGAGCTCCTTGTCGGTGAGCCGGCCGCCGTCGAAGGTCACGCCGATCTTCCAGGGCCACGGCGGCTCCGGCGGGGTGAAGGAGAGCATCAGGAGGCGGGGGGCGTCGTCGAGGGCGGCGGGGACGAAGCCGATCTCCTCGGCGGTCTCGCGCAGCGCGCACGTCCACGGGTCCTCGCCGTCGTCGAGGAGGCCGCCGGGGTACTGGTATTCGCCCGGGTGGTGGACGGAGGTGAGCAGCAGCGGCCGGTCGTGGCGGTCGGTCAGGAAGACCCCGGCATAGGAGATGCCGTGCGGCAGGGTGGGGACGAACCGCTCGGGCGGGACGAAGACCACGGTCAGGCTCCTCGCTGGTCGTGACGGCAGGGGTGGCCGAGCCGGGTGCGCAGGTCGGCGGCGAGGCGTTCGGCCCGGCCGGGGTCGTCGGGCAGGACGCCCGAGCCCTCGGCCATCAGCGCGTGGAACTGCTGCTGCTCGTACGGGATGCCGGGCGGTAGGGCGGCGATGTGCCAGTGGACGTGGGCGTTGCCCTGCATGCTGCCCAGGCTCAGCACGTAGAGGCGCTCGGTGGGGACGGTCGCGGCGAGCGCGGTCGCCACCCGGTGCACGACCAACTGCAGGGCGAGGTACTGGTCCTCGGTGAAGCCGCTGATGGTGTCCTCGACGTGGGTGCGCGGGGCGACCAGGAGCTTGCCGGGCAGGGTGGGGTAGCGGTCGAGGAAGGCGACGTGCACGCCGTCGTCCAGGACGATGCGGTGTTCGTACCCGGGCTCACCGGCGAGCATCGAGCAGATGAAGCAGGGTCCGTTGCGGGCCCGCTCGTTGTAGGCGTCGAGGTCGAAGGCGGTCACCGCGTCCAGCCTTCTGCACCGGGGCGCAGCGCCATGTAGCCGTCGACGGGGTCGAATCCGAGGGTGCGGTAGAGCGGGGCTCCGGTTTCGGTGGCGCGCAGCTCGATCGATCCGCAGCCGCTGTGCCGCAGTGCCTGGACCAGGGCGGTGGTGACGGCGCGGGCGTGCCCGCGCCGTCGGTGGGCCGGGTCGGTGGCCACGGTGTGGATCCGGGCCCACCGGCCGGTGGGGTGGGTGGGGCCGCGGTAGCCGCGGTAGACGATGCCGATGGCGCAGGAGGCCAGCGTGCCGTCGTCGGCGGAGGCGACGTAGGCGAGCAGGTTCGGGTCGGTGCCGAGCCGCTCGCGCATGTCGTCGCGGAAGGTGGTGCGCCAGTCGTCGGTGAGCCGGGCGCCGTCGAGCACCGCGACGCGCAGGCGCAGCAGTTCGTCGGCGTCCTCGGGGCCGGCGGGGCGTACGGGGGATCCGGTCATGCGGGACTGCCTCCGGGGTTCGGTGGGTCACTCGGGTGGTTGTCGGGGGAGGCCGAGGCGGACGAGGCGGACGCGGTGTGTCGGTCGGTGCCGCCGTCGGGCCTCTGCACGGCGTGGTAGGCGTACGGGATCCGGCTGGGGTGGGGAAGGTGACGGTGCCTTCCTCAGCCCTGGACCAGGTCGCGGGGGTCGGACCCCTCGGCCCAGCCGTGGGTGGAGAACCCGCGGCCACCGGACAGGTACGCGGACAGGGCGGCGTGGGAGGACGGGAACATCGGCAGCGGAAGCCCGTTCTCGGGCGACCACACCACGGCGAGGTGCTTGCCGGGCTCGGTGTTCGTCAACTCGCCCTGCCAGGCGGTGGCGAGGAACACCGACAGCAGGAACGGGCCCTTGCCGTCCCAGCCCTGGCGGACCTGGATCGTGTGGACCAGCCGTAGGTCGTGCGGGTCGACTTCCAGCCCCGTCTCCTCCGCCAGTTCACGGGCGGCGGCCTCGTCCAGGCGCTCGCCGACCTCGACCTTGCCGCCGGGGATCGTCCACACCGGCGTCGTGCTCCAACTGTTCGTCGCGTAGTTGATCGTCGCGACCCGGCCGCCACTCCGGTCGTGGACGATGACGGCCACCGCCTGTCGCAGGCTCTCCACAGCACTACCTCCAAGGACGCTTGATCAAAGGGGACTTGGGGACTTCACGGGGCCGACTCCGGTCCGCGCAGCAGCTCCAGGGCGGTGCGGGGTGAGCTGGAGCATCACGCGCACGGGTCGGCTGGGCGGCCGGCGGGGCCGGCGGGGCCGGGCCGGGTCACGAGGCCTCCCCGGTTGGCTGGTCGGCCGCTGCGGCGAGCAGCGGCAGGTAGTGGTGCAGGTAGGGCGGGACCTTCAGATCGAGCACCTCGTCGAAGGGCACCATGCGTACGGCCAGGCCCTCGTCACCGAGCCGCAGGTCGTTCTCGGGGCCGTCCCGGACGGCGTGCAGGACGCGGGTGAGGGGGAGGCCGAGGTCGTGGTGCGGGTCGGGGAGGGTCCGCAGCCCGGTGATCTCGACGCCGGCCTCCTCGCGGACTTCGCGCACCGCGCTCTCCTCGGCGCTCTCGTCCCCCTCGCGCCAGCCGCCGATCGGAGTCCAGTAGCCGGGCCAGGCCATGCCCGGCCTGTCTTCGCGCAGGTGCATCAGCAGCCGGCCCGCGCGGTCGGTGACGAAGACCAGGACTCCCTCGAAGTCGTCGCCGTCCGGGGCGGGGCGCTCCAGGTAGAGCGGGATGCCACAGCGGTGGGCGCGCAGCACCTGCCGGAGCCGCTGGTAGTGGGCGGGGGTCATCCGGGAGCGCCAGTCGTGGGCCGTCTCGAACCGGAACTCGGTGTGCTCGGCCGGATCGAGCCGGATCCGGGCCTGCTGCTCCACGGTCAGCGTGCCGCCGTCGAACACGTAGCCGGCGACCGGGACCGGGTAGTCGGCGTCGGCCTGCGTGTGGATCACGGCGACCAGGCGCCGCCGGAGCACCTGCGGGTTCTCCGCGGCCAGGTCCAGGCCCAGCTCCTCCCGGGCTTCGCGCAGCGCGGCGTCGAAGGGGCTCTCGCCGTGCTCGACGTTGCCGCCGGGCATGTTCCACACGCTCGGGTCGATGGTCGAGCGCATCCCGAGGACGCGGCCGGCGGGGTCGGTGACCAGGAAGGAGCCGTAGGCGCTGGGCCGGGCGATGGTGGTCAGGTAGCCGCCGACCGGCCGCCAGCCCGGGATCGCCAGACGGCCGGTCAGCCACTCGATCACCGCGCGCTGACCGTGGCTGGTCGTGGGCAGCCGGTCCGCTGGAGCCCACTGGTGATCGTCGTGGTCGCCGGAGAGGACGACCGGGGTGCCCTCCGGAACGACGGTGGCGAAGACGAACTGCCGTACGCGCCGGCCGTTCGGGTCGGTGAGGTCCAGGCTCCGCGCGTACTCCAGCGGCAGCCCGGCGAGCCCGGTCTGCTCGGCCAACTCCCGCGCCGCGCCCGCCGCCACGGGCTCGCCGTCCTCGTGGCCGCCGCCCGGGTACTCCCACAGGCCGGGCAGGACGTCGTGCGCGGCCCGGCGGATCATCAGGATCCGGCCGCAGGTGTCGCGGACCACCACGCCGACGCCGATCTGTTCGGCGCCCTCGCGGAAGGCGAGGCCGGTCAGCATGTCGAAGTCGATCACCGGGTGGACTCCTCGGTCTCTCGGGCGGGTGCGTTCCGCCGGTCGGTGCCGGTCTTCGCCACAGCTCCTCCGAACACCGTCGGCGCGCGGGCGCGCAAGTGTGCTGGAAGAAGGCGATCCGACGTCCAAGTTTCTTTCTGCGGACCTGAGTTAAGGAACCTCCCAGAGGTTGGCGGTCTCCGATGATGGTGCTGTTCGAGCGCGGCGTTCAAGCGGATTACCTCCGGGCGAGCCCGGGTCGAACGGGGAGGTTTCGAGCACCTCCGGGCGCGGCCGAGGGCGTCCTCCAACTGGCCGCGGACGGGCTCGGACAGGGGGCGGAGCCCAGCGCGCAGGCGGCGAGAGCCTGTTCGAGCCCGGCCGTCAGACCGGCTTCGAGGCGGTCACGGACGCCCGGGCAGCCGAGGAGGTCGCGCAGCGCGTAGCCGTCGCCGGATTCACCCGTTCGGATGGCCGTCGACCGCTGGCCGTCCACCTCCACACCGCGGCGCAAGGCCAGGGAAAGCAGGGCGAGGGGGCCGGCGATGCCGTGTGCTTCCCTGCCGAGTTCTTCTGTTCATTCATCAGGGCAAGGGCCCGGACCAACGGATGCGGAGCGATCGGTCCCGGCTTCCCGTAGTGCCGGTTCCTCGTCGGCTGTCTGTCGGGCCCGGGCCGGTCTCACGGACCGTGCATGGCAGACTGCGTCCCCGTGATCGATGAATTCGCCAAGGAGTACTTGCACAGCGATCTGCGCGATGTCCGGGAGGCGCTCGTCTGGAAGCTCGACGGGCTGTCCGAATACGACGTCCGCCGACCTCTGACCGGCTCGGGCACGAGCCTCCTCGGACTGGTCAAGCACCTCACGAACATCGAGTACCGGTACTTCGGCAACGTCTTCGACCGCCCGTGCCCGGAGCCGCTGGGCCGATGGGACGACGAGCGGCTCTGGGCCGAGGCGATGTGGGTGACCGAGCACGAGACCCGCGAGGAGATCATCGGCCGGTACCGCCGGGTCGCGGAGCACTCCGACGCGACGATCGACGCCCTCACCGTCGAGGCACCGGGCTACGTGCCCTGGTGGCCCCGTCCCGACGTCACATTGTTCAACGTCCTGGTGCACGTGCTCACCGAGACCAACCGGCACGCCGGGCACGCCGACATCCTGCGCGAGCACCTCGACGGCGCCACCGGGACCGCGTCGGGCCACGCGAACTCGCAGCCCGACGCCGCGTTGCGGCAGTCCCGGTTCGCCGAGGTCGAACGGGCCGCCAGGGCGGCGGTGGACACGCCCTGACCAGGATGCGAGCCCGTTCAGGCCCGGGTGACTGATGCTGGTCGATCAGGTTTTGTTCGCGTGGTGTGCCGGTGGTGTGTGCGTGTGGGCCGGTGCCGTCAGATGCCGGCCCGTCTGGTTGCTACCAAGCGTCTCCAACCGAACACCGCTTCATCTCCCGGAGCGAGCCAAGTACATCCTGTCCTCCAACTTCCCTGCGGGCGTGACGATCAGGCGGTGTGAACGGCGGCGATATTCCCCAGGGGTCGTCTCGCCGTAATTGCCCACCCTTCGGGCCCCGGCTCAGCGGCCAACCGCCCGGGGTGAGTTGTGGGCGGGGCGCCGATCGTGTGGATGTGCGAGACGATCCGCAGCGCCTGTGTGACAGGGATCGTGTCCTGGCCGCAACATGGGTGGCTAGGACTTCATTTGGATCATCATGCCGCATCTACGGCCTCTCGGCTGCGGGAGGCAGGTTGTGCCACGCGTGTCCGCAGGCGCCTTTGTAGTACGTCTGCCTGCGCCGGGTGTCGGCGACGGAGAACACCGAGACGAGGACGCGGAACGCTTTGATGTGTTCGTCGGAGGGCAGTGCTGCGAACCCATAGCGAGGCGGGTCCATGCAGATCATCACCGCAGGGTTAGCCGTGGGCTTCACACCGGACTGGGCAACTCCTGCGTGCCCGTCTGCGGCCGTGATGTGCGCCTGCATCGCGTAGCCGGCGACCTCTTGCAGCACAGCCTGCCGCCCTTCCGGGGAAAGGGCTGAGAACCAAGTTGTCCCGTCGTCCAATGTGCGGAGGCCTTGTGCGACTTCGTTGACCACCCTCCCGGCTTCACGTCGAATGGCTCGCTCGTCGTCACCGCTGGTCCCCAACATTGTCCGATCATTCCACGCCGGTTCGGCGGCTGTGGAGCGGGTCGTGGACAGCGAGTCCGCTGTCCGGCTCGGTTGGACGCTGGGGGTCAGCGCGCCCGCTCCCACGGCGGGGCTGGGGATCGCCGACGTCCAGGCGGAGCGGGCCCTGCGTCACGCGCTGGCCACCGGTGCGGCCGCGGTCCGCCACCGTGAGGCGGTCGGGCCGAGTGTTCACGCCCTGGTCGTTCCCGAGGACGCCGGCGGGCTGGACCGTCGGCCCGCCCGGCATCGTGCTGCCGGGCTCGGCGCCGGGCGCCGAGCACCACGGCCGGGCCCGCCTCGCTGGTGATGCGCGCTGGGAGGGTCCCGGCCCGGGGGGGGCTGGGCAGTCCGATCGCCGCCCGGCCGACGGCCGAGGGCCGAGGGCCGCGGCGGCCGCCGTGGCCGTGGCGGAACCGGCGGAGGCGCCGCGCCGGGCCGTGGCGGAAGGGGAGTACGTCAAGGTGCGGTGGTCGTCACGGACGGCACACTGCACCGGGTGTCGGGCGCCCGAAGCGGTGCCCCCCGACCGGCGGCGGCCG
>NZ_JBHXML010000131.1:9702-11214 GCF_042720345.1 Kitasatospora sp. NPDC058478
CTTTGGTGGGGGGGTCGTCAGGGCCGCCACCCTGCCCGGGGTGTCGGCCGCCGTACGCGTTCCCCGCGTACGGCGGCCGGCGGCGTTGCGGAGCGGTCGCGGGTGGCTGGACCTCGGGCGGGGGCGTCAGGGCGCCGGGCTGTGCGCGCCCTCGACGTCGGTGAGCAGTTTGCGCAGGAGCCCGTCCAGGGTGGCGCGTTCCTCGCCCGAGAGGGCGGAGAGCAGCGCGGTCTCGTTGGCCGCGTGGTCGGTGAAGGCGGCGTCCACGAGGGCGCGTCCGGCCGGGGTGAGGGCGATGCGGATGCTGCGCCGGTCCGCCGGGTCGGTGCGGCGTTCCACCAGGCCCGCCGATTCCAGCCGGTCGATCCGGCTGGTCATGCCGGCCCGCGACATCAGCAGCAGCGTGGCGAGTTCGGAGGGCATCAGTTCGTACGGCGCGCCGGAGCGGCGCAGGGTGGCGAGAACGTCGAACTCGCCGCGCTGGAGGCCGTGTTGCTTGAACACCTCTTCGACGACCCGGCCCGCGAGCAGCGCGAGGCGGCCGAGGCGGCCGACGGTGCCGACCGCTGCCAGGTCGAGGTCCGGGCGCTCCCGGCTCCACTGGTCGAGCATGACGTCCACGTGATCCATAGGGGCATGTTATTCGATGGGAGATAGTTAGACGTAGTACTATAAGCCAGGGAACTATCGAAGCGCTCACTGTAGGGAGAGGCCAATGACGTTGATCGGACCGGAAGCCGTGGTGGTGCGGGGCGACGAAGCCGAGACCGTCGGAATGCTCGGCGGCAAGGGGCGGCTGCTGGCGGACTCCAGCGCCACCGGCGGCGCCCTGAGCACCCTGCGCGTCACGCTGGGGCGCGGCAAGGACGGCGCCACCCCGCATTACCACGGGGGCTCCTCGGAGCTGTTCTTCGTCGTCGACGGCTCGGCCCAGGTGCTGGTCGGGAACGAGGTGGTCACCGCCCGCAGCGGCGACCTCGTGGTGGTGCCGCCCCATCTGCCGCATGCCTTCGCGGCGGCGCCGGACTCCGGGGCGGACCTGCTGATCGTGATCACCCCCGGGGTGGAGCGCTTCGACTACTTCCGCCTGCTGGAGCGGATCCGCGCGGGCGAGGCGACGGTCGAGGAACTGCTCGCCAAGCAGGACCTCTTCGACAACCACTTCCTGGAGTCGCCGAGTTGGCGCGACGCCCGGGAGGAAGCCGCCCGGTCCGAGCCGTAGACCGCCCGGCACCGAGCCCGGCCCGACACCAGGGAAGGAACCCCGTGACCGACACCCGCACCATCACCAACCCGCCCGGCCTGCACGACCCGACGCCGTTCGGCTACAGCCACGCCGCCTCCGCGCCCGGCGAACCGGTGTTCATCGGCGGCCAGTACGCCTCCGACGCCGGCGGTCAGGTCGTGCCCGGCGACTTCGCCGCCCAGGCGGAGCTCGCCCTCGCCAACCTGCGCACCGCGCTCGCCGGGGTCGGCCTCGGCTTCGAGCACGTGGTCCGGCTCGGCTCGTAC
>NZ_JBHXML010000132.1:0-10892 GCF_042720345.1 Kitasatospora sp. NPDC058478
GACTCCGGTCACCACCCCCCTCGGGGTTTGCGGGGCCTACCGCAGCGCGGCGAGCACCGCGTCCGCCATCACCTTCTCGCCGGTGGCGTTCGGGTGGAACGGTACGGCGGGCGAGCCGGGCAGCGCGCCCTCGATCCAGCGGTCGTCCGAGCAGACGTCGTGCCCGGCGGTGGGCGTGGCGGTGTCGACGTACGTCGCGCCGCCGGCCGCCGCGGTGGACTTGAGCGCGGCGTTCAGCTTGTCGAGCACGCCGTGCATGTACTCGACGTCGCCCGGGGTCACGGGCTGGCGCAGGATGCACGAGCGGCCGTCGGCGGGCAGTACGGACGGGTAGCCGACCAGCAGGACCCGGGCCCGCGGCGCCTTGGCGTGGATGCGCCGCAGCGTGTCGGCGACCTGCGGCGCGATGCTGCTGGTGATCCGCTCGGCCAGGTCGTCGTTGCCGTACTGCCAGGACCAGCTGCTCCAGTCCCAGTAGCCGTGGTGGTAGACGTCCTTGCAGGGCGTGCCGAGCGGGTTGACGACCGCGCCGGCGATGCAGGTGGCGACGAGTTCGCCGAGGCCGAGGTCGCTGGCCGCGAGGTCGTTGCCGCCGATGCCGAGGGTGACCAGGTCGGTGTCGGGGGTCACCGCGTCCAGCTGCGGGTCGTTGACCCGGATGAAGGCGTCGTACTGGGGCTGCGTCATGGCCTTGACCTTGGCGGCGGCGCAGGTGACGTCGGTGTACGCGCCGGCCTTGAGGGCGGCGGCGACCAGGTGGCCGTAGTTGCGGTCGGAGCGCAGGCACAGGCCCGCCGACTGGCCGGGCACGCCCGCGCCGGCGGCGTAGGAGTCGCCGAGCGCCACGAGGTGCTTGGGCGCCGGGGTGGCGGCCTGGGCGCTGGTGGAGGTGAGCGCGAGGGCGGCGCCCAGGGCGACGGAGGCGAGCGCGGTGGAGCTGCGCAGGTATCGGGGTTTCCGGGCAGGGCGGAGCACGGTTCCTCCTGGGGGGAGAGAAACGACGGGTGGGGGTCGTGCCGGGCCGCGGCTACTCGCAGGTAAGTTACTTGTTGGTTTCGTGGACGTCCATGCCGTGCGCGGAAATTTCCGAAATTCCGTCAGATCGCATTTCGCATTTCGCTCCACCGTGTATCGAAGACATTTCCGAAACGGTGTGGAGCGGAATTGCCGCACTCGGTTGTTACCGGCCGGTTGACCGGACGTCACCGCAGGCCGCAGTATCGGGCGCACAGCGACGGCGCCCACCCCGCGCGCGCCGTCCCGCCCGCCGCGACGGAGGACTGCGCATGGCCCTGGACGCCGACGTCATCGTCATCGGAGCAGGACTCGCCGGACTCGCCGCCACCGCCGAACTCGCCGACGCCGGACGGAAGGTGATCCTGCTCGACCAGGAGCCCGCGGCCTCGCTCGGCGGCCAGGCGCACTGGTCCTTCGGCGGCCTCTTCCTGGTCGACTCGCCCGAGCAGCGCCGGATGCGGATCCGCGACTCGCACGCCCTCGCCCGCCAGGACTGGTTCGGCACCGCCGGCTTCGACCGGCCCGAGGACGCCTGGCCGCGCCGCTGGGCCGAGGCCTACGTCGACTTCGCGGCCGGCGAGAAGCGCTCCTGGCTGCACGGCCTGGGCGTGCGGTTCTTCCCCGTCGTCGGCTGGGCCGAGCGCGGCGGCCTCCTCGCCGACGGCCCTGGCAACTCGGTGCCCCGCTTCCACATCACCTGGGGCACCGGGCCCGGACTGCTGGAGCCCTTCGTCCGCCGGGTCCGCTCCGCCGCCGCCCGCGGGCTGGTCGACCTGCGCTTCCGGCACCGGGTCACCGGCCTGGCCGCCACCGCGGGCGTCACCGACACCGTCACCGGCGAGGTGCTGGTGCCCAGTTCGGCGGCCCGCGGCGAGGCCAGCTCGCGCGAGGCCGCCGGACGGTTCGAACTGCGCGCCCAGGCCGTGATCGTGACCTCCGGCGGCATCGGCGGCAACCACGACCTCGTCCGCAAGGCCTGGCCCGCCCGGCTCGGCACCCCGCCCGCCAAACTGCTCTCCGGCGTCCCCGCCCACGTCGACGGGCTGATGCTCGGCATCGCCGGCGACGCCGGTGCCAGCCTCATCAACGGCGACCGGATGTGGCACTACACCGAGGGCATCGAGAACTGGGACCCGATCTGGGCCCGGCACGGCATCCGCATCCTGCCCGGCCCGTCCTCGCTCTGGCTGGACGCGCGCGGCAACCGGCTGCCCGTCCCGCTCTTCCCCGGCTTCGACACCCTCGGCACGCTCGACCACATCATGTCCACCGGGTACGGGCACACCTGGTTCGTGCTCAACCAGCGCATCATCGAGAAGGAGTTCACCCTCTCCGGCTCCGAGCAGAACCCGGACCTGACCGGGAAGTCCGTGCGCGGCGTCCTCAGCCGCGCCCTGCCCGGAGCCCCCGGTCCGGTCCGAAGCCACCTGCGGCACGGGCCCGACTTCGTCGTCGCGGGCAACCTCGCCGACCTCGCCCGCGGCATGAACGCCAGGACCCGCGAGGCGCTGATCGACCCCGCAGAACTGCGCCGCGCCGTCGAGGCCCGCGACCGGCAGTTCGCCAACCCCTTCGCCAAGGACCTCCAGGTCACCGCCGTCCACGGCGCCCGCCGCTACCTCGGCGACAAGCTGATCCGGGTGGCCCCGCCGCACCGCATCCTCGACCCGGGCGCCGCCCCGCTGATCGCCGTCCGGCTCAACATCCTCACCCGCAAGTCCCTCGGCGGTCTGGAGACCGACCTCTCCGCGCGCGTCCTGCGCCCCGACGGCGAACCCCTTCCGGGCGTCTACGCCGCGGGCGAGGCCGCCGGTTTCGGCGGCGGCGGCGTCCACGGCTACCGCTCCCTGGAGGGCACCTTCCTCGGCGGCTGCCTCTTCTCCGGCCGCACCGCCGGCCGCGCGGCGGCTCAGGCCACGGCGTAGACCGGTGCGTGCGGCCTCAGCGCTCGTCGGTGAGGCCCAGCCGCAGGTGCTCGACGTGGTACACGGCCTGGTCGAGGAGGGCGGCGACGTGGTCGTCGTGCAGGGAGTAGACCACCGAGCGGCCCCGGCGCTCGCCGACGACCAGGCCGAGGTTGCGCAGCAGCCGCAGCTGGTGGGAGCAGGCCGACTGCTCCATGCCCACGGCGTCGGCGAGTTCGGTGGCCGCGCGCGGTCCCTCGCGCAGTTCGGCGAGGATCAGCAGCCGGGAGGGGGTGGCCAGCGCCTGGAGGGTGGTCGCGACCTTGGCCGCGTTGGAGGCGTCCAGGCGCATCCGCGGTACGGCTTTCTCGGTGGTCGCGTGTCCCATGGGGGCATCCTACGGACCGCCGCCGAACCCCGGCACCCGGTACCCGGCAGTGACTCTTGGCATGCCGGGTAGGCTGCGCGTGCAGCGTGCCCCGTGACCAGGAGGAGTTCCAGAGCCGATGAGCCGCCGAGACCGGGACCGCAAGCAGGCGGCCGCCTCCCCGGTGACCGTCACCGTCTGCCGGGGCTGCTGCTGCGGCACCGAGGCCAAGCACCCGGGGGTGGACCACGCCGGGCAGTACGAGCGGCTGCGGGCGGCGGTGGGTGCGGCGGGCCGGGTCCGCGCGGTCAAGTGCCTGGACGTGTGCACCCAGTCCAACGTGGTGGTGGTCGGCCCCTCCGGGGAGGGGCGGGCGGCGGGCGGGCGTCCGGTCTGGCTGGGCTTCGTGCTGGCGGACGACATGATCGACGAGATAGCCGCCTGGGTGCACGCGGGCGGCCCCGGGCTGGCCGACCCGCCCGGGCTGCTCGACCTCCAGCTGATCTCGGTGTCCCGCCGGGTCCGCGAGGGCCTGGCGGAGTAGCGGACGGTGGAGTCGATCCGTCCTCATCACGGTTGGGACGCAGCGGGGTTGGCCGATCCGGCGGCCGAGCAGGATCCGCTGGACGCCGCCCTCGGCGGTCCCACTACCATGACCGGTGGCTGCCAGCGGTTCCGCCCAGGGAGGACGACGATGACGACGGTCTGCCGGATCTGCGCGGGCACCGGCCGGACCGCCGGTCTCAGCTGCCGGACCTGTCAGGGCACCGGGACCACCGAGGTGGGCGGCGGGGGCGGCAACTGCTTCCTCTGCGACGGCACCGGGGTGTACGTCCGCTACCGGGTGGACGCGACCGGCGCCAAGCACGCCTACCGGGACGAGATCTGCCGCACCTGCGACGGCACCGGCAACCGGTCCCCCTCCACCTGGGACGAGCCCTCCGGCTGAGCGCCCCCGTCCGCGGCGGCGCCGACGGCGGCTCAGGCCGCGCCGCCGGCCGGGGCCATGATCCGGGGTCGGTCCGGGGCGGGCGCGCTCCTTTACCTGATCATGGTCGAACATTGGCGTTCGAATGGGCGGCGCGCTGCGGCCCGTTCACCCCGCGTCCGTGTGCGGTCAACGCGCCGCTGGAAGAGTCCCGCGCATGGATATCCCTCACATGGGCGTACCGGCCAAGCTCGCGGACCGCATGAGCACGGCCGAGCAGCACGAGTACCTGCGGGCCCGCTTCTCCCGCCGCCGGATGCTGCGCGCCGGCGCCGTGACCGTCGGTGCCGTCGCCGTCGGCGGCGCGCTGGGCAGTGGAACGGCCTTCGCCGCGCCGGCGAGCCCGCAGCTGCTGACCGGTGCCACGACGGCCGGTGTCGACGGTTCGCTGGTCGCGCCGATCGGGCGCCACCTCCAGTTCGGGCCCGAGCCCGACACCCAGTTCCGCATCTCCTGGCAGGTCCCGGCGCCGGTCAAGAAGCCGTTCCTGCGCTTCGGCAAGACCCCGTGGGAGCTCAGCCACAAGCTCCAGGCCGAGGTCCGCACCCTGCACACCCCGGCGCTGAGCCCGAACAGCCAGCCGGTGGACCAGTACTACCTGCACGTGGCGCTGGAGGACCTGCACCCCGACACCACCTACTACTACGGTGTCGGCCACGAGGGCTTCGACCCGGCCTCGCAGCAGCAGATCTCCACCCTGCACACCTTCCGCACCGCGCCCTCCCGCGACCACCGCTGGGGCAAGGTCTACGAGCCGTTCACCTTCACCGCCTTCGGCGACCAGGGCGTCAGCTCGCACGCGGCCGGCAACGACCACGTCATCCTGGCCCAGAAGCCGTCCTTCCACCTGCACGCCGGCGACATCTGCTACGCCGACCCGGCGGGCTCCGGCACGGACCCCGACAAGTCCGTGTACAACGCCAGGACCTGGGACGACTTCCTGGTCCAGACCGAGACGGTCGCGGCGACCGTGCCGTGGATGGTCGCCTACGGCAACCACGACATCGAGGCCTGGTACTCGCCCAACGGGTACGGCGGCGAGAACACCCGCTTCTTCCTCCCGGACAACGGCCCGGACCCGCGCAAGGTCCCCGGCGTCTACACCTTCCGCTACAAGAACGTCGGCGTCATCTCGCTCGACGCCAACGACGTCTCCTACGAGATCCCGGCCAACCTGGGCATCTCGGCGAACAAGCAGACCAAGTGGCTGGAGCGCACCCTCAAGGACCTGCGCAACGACGAGACGATCGACTTCGTCGTGGTCTTCTTCCACCACTGCGCCTTCTCCACCACCGTCGCGCACGCCTCCGAGGGCGGCGTCCGCGAGGCCTGGGTGCCGCTGTTCGAGAAGTTCCGGGTGGACCTGGTCATCAACGGCCACAACCACATCTACGAGCGCACCGACGCGATCCTCGGCAACAAGGTCTCGAAGCAGGTGCCGAGCGGCGCCACCATCGAGCCGGCGAAGGACGGCGTCGTCTACGTGACCGCGGGCGCGGCCGGCCGCAGCCTGTACAAGTTCGACGTGCCGGACACCTACGAGGGGCACGAGAACCACCAGGACGAGGTGAAGACCTACTACTGGGGGAAGGGCAAGGTGAAGGTCCCCGAGACCATCCAGTGGTCGCGGGTGCGCTACACCGGCTACTCCTTCATCAAGGTCGACGTCACCCCGGCCCACCTGGGCCAGAAGTCGTCCATGAAGGTGACCGCGCTGGCCGAGGACGGCACGCAGATCGACAACTACACGATCCTGCGCAACGTCGGCGAGGGCTGGGACTCGGACCACGACGACGACGGTCAGGGCGGCGGCTGGGGCTGGTAGTCCCCGAACCGGCTTGCCGGGCCCCGGCGTCGAGGAGTCCGCACCTCGACGCCGGGGCCCCGTGCGTGGACGACCCCGTGCGTGGAGGGCCCGGTGCGCTCAGCGCCGGGGCCCGTACATGATCACCGCGACCCCGGCCAGGCAGACCAGCGCGCCCACCACGTCGTAGCGGGTCGGCCGGAAGCCGTCCACGACCACGCCCCAGAGCAGCGACCCGGCGACGAACACCCCGCCGTACGCGGCCAGCACCCGGCCGAAGTGGCTGTCCGGCTGGAGCGCCGCGACGAAGCCGTACCCGCCGAGCACCACCACCCCCAGCCCGGCCAGCCACCACGGCCGCTGCTCGCGCACGCTCTGCCAGATCAGCCAGCAGCCGCCGATCTCGGCGAGGGCGGCGACGACGAACAGGGCGACGGAACGCAGGACGGTCATGGCCGACAAGCCTAGGCGTCAGGATTGCCGGTACGTCGCGAGGAAGCGGCCGATGCGGTTGATGGCCGTCTCCAGGTCGTCGGCGCGGGGCAGGGTGACGAAGCGGAAGTGGTCCGGGCGGGGCCAGTTGAAGCCGGTGCCCTGGACGACGTGGATCTTCTCGCGGAGCAGCAGGTCCAGCACGAACTGCTCGTCGTCGACGATCCGGTGCACCGCCGGGTCGAGCCGGGCGAAGGCGTACAGGGCGCCCTTGGGCTTGACGCAGCTGACGCCGGGGATCTCGTTGAGGGCCTTGTAGGCGACGTCGCGCTGTTCGGTGAGCCGGCCGCCGGGCAGCACCAGGTCGTTGATGGACTGGTGGCCGCCGAGCGCGGCCTGGACGGCGAACTGGGCGGGCACGTTGGGGCACAGCCGCATGCCGGAGAGCATGGTCAGGCCCTCCAGGTAGTCGGCGGCGTGCTGCTTGGGCCCGGAGACGACCAGCCAGCCGCTGCGGAAGCCGGCCACCCGGTAGGCCTTGGAGAGGCCGTTGAAGGTGAGGGTGAGGACGTCGTCGGCGAGGGCGGCGAGGCAGTGGTGCTCGGTGTCGTCGTAGAGGATCTTGTCGTAGATCTCGTCGGCCAGGACCATCAGCTGGTGGCGGCGGGCGAGGTCGAGGATGCCCTCCAGCAGTTCCTTCGGGTAGACCGCGCCGGTGGGGTTGTTGGGGTTGATGACGACGATGGCCTTGGTGCGGGCGGTGATCTTGGCGGCGATGTCGTCGAGGTCCGGGTACCAGTCGGCCTGCTCGTCGCACAGGTAGTGCACGGCCTTGCCGCCGGCCAGCCGGACCACGGCCGTCCACAGCGGGTAGTCCGGCATCGGGACGAGCACCTCGTCGCCGTCGTCGACGAGCGCGGTGACGGCCATCTGGATCAGCTCGGAGGCGCCGTTGCCGAGGTAGACGTCGTTGACGCCGACTCCGGTCACGCCGCGCTGCTGGTAGTACTGCACCACCGCGCGGCGGGCGGGCAGGATGCCGCGCGAGTCGCTGTAGCCGTGCGCCTTGGGCAGGTTGCGGATGATGTCCTGGATGATCTCCTCGGGCGCCTCGAAGCCGAACGGCGCCGGGTTGCCGGTGTTCAGCCGCAGCACGCTGTGCCCGGCCTCCTCCAGGGCGTTGGCCTGGTCGACCACCGGGCCGCGGATCTCGTAGCACACGTTGTTCAGCTTGCTGGACTGCCGAAACTCCACTGCGGCCTCCCGACCGTCACCACCGCATCGTTGCTGATGCTTTGTTCTACCAAGTTGGCACTTGGAAAGTCCAACCTTTTGGCTATGCTGATCCACATGTCACGCCGAAGCTACGACCAGTACTGCGCCGTCGCCCGCGCCCTGGACGCGGTGGGGGAGCGCTGGAGCCTCCTGATCGTCCGTGAACTCCTCGGCGGCCCGCGCCGCTACACCGACCTGCACGCCGACCTGCCCGGCGTCTCCACCGACATCCTCGCCGCCCGGCTCAAGCAGCTGGAGGGCGACGGCCTGGCCCTGCGCCGCCGGCTCGAACGGCCCGCCAACGCCACGGTCTACGAGCTCACCGAACGCGGCCGCGAACTGCGCCCGGTGATCGAGGCGCTGGGGGAGTGGGGCCTGCCCGCCCTCGGCGAGCAGCGGCCCACCGACGCCGTCCGCGAGCACTGGTTCACCCCCCGCACGGCGGACGACGGGGCGCCCGTCGCGGGTTAGGTGCCCGTGCCCGTGCCGGTGCCGGGGTCCGATGCCGGTGCCCGGACCGGCCGCGCGTAGCATCGTCGGGCCACGGAGCCATCGGAGGAGAGCGGAGACCGCCCGTGCCCACCACCTACCGCAGTTACGTCGCCGTCGGGGACTCCTTCACCGAGGGCATGTGCGACGACCTGCTGCCCGACGGCCACTACCGGGGCTGGGCCGACCGGGTCGCCGACGCGCTCGCCGCCGAGGCCGGCGGTGACGAGGTGTTCCGCTACGCGAACCTCGCCGTCCGCGGCAAGCTCATCGGCCAGATCCACGACGAGCAGCTCCCCGCCGCCACCGCGATGGGCGCCGACCTGGTGACCCTCGTCGGCGGCCTCAACGACGCGCTGCGCCCCGGCTGCGACATCGCCCGGGTCGAGCGGCTGCTCGGCCGCTGCGCCGAGGAACTGCGCGCCACCGGCGCCACCGTGGTGCTGTTCACCAGCACCGACCCGACCCGCAGGATGGCGGGCAGCGCCCGGCTGCTCCCGGCCATCCTGCGGATGAAGGCCTTCGTGCACGAGCTCGGCCAGGACGAGGGCGTCGCCGTCGTCGACCTGTTCGCCGCCCCCTGCTTCGACGACCGCCGGCTCTGGGGCGAGGACCGCCTGCACCTGTCGCCCGAGGGCCACCGCCGGGTCGCCGAAGGGGTGTTGGAGGCGCTCGGCCGCCCCGCCGCCTTCGACTGGCGCGCCCCGCTGCCGCCCGCCGCCCCGCCCGGCCGGGCCGAGCGGCTGCGCGCCGACGCCCGCTGGCTGGGCGGCCACCTGGGGCCGTGGATCGGTCGCCGGCTCACCGGGCGCTCCTCCGGCGACGGCCGGCCGCCGAAGCGGGCCGAGCTGCTGCCCTACTCGGCTCCGGGTTCGGCTGTGGGTTCGGTGGCGGATTCGGCTGCGGGCTCGTAGAACAGGCTCGCCATCGGGGAGCGGGTGGTCCAGCCGAGCGCGGTGTAGAGCGCCCGGCCGTCCGGGGTGCCGACCAGGACGGCGGTGTCGGCGCCCGCCTGGTGCCCGGCGTTCTGCAGGGTCCGCATCACCAGGGCGCCCAGGCCCCGGCGCCGGTGCTCGGGCGCGGTCAGGATCTGGTCCGGGACGGCCACGGGGCCGGCCAGGCCCGCCTGGCCGCGTGCGGCGAGGTGTCCGGCCTCGGTGCGGACCAGGGTCCGGACGACCCCGCCCCGGGTCCAGGTGGTCACCGTGTAGCCGGCCGGCACCTCGGGCCGCTCGGCGCCCAGCGGGGCGGTCATCAGGTACCCCGGCTGGTCGAGCCGCCACTGCGGGCCCAGCCAGGGCCGGACGACGGCCTCCTCGGTGAACAGCTTCAGCCAGGTGCCCGGCGCGGTGGTGGCCTCGGCGATCTTGCGGACGTCGGGCTCGGCCGGCTCGGGCAGCACGTGCCGGGCGACGTGGCCGACCACGCCGACGTCGATCGTCCAGCCCCAGGGCTCGTCCACCGCTTCGGCCGCGCCGCGCGAGACGCTCCAGCCGGCGATCCACATCCGGACGAGTTCGTTGATGCTCGGGTCCTGCACTCCTACCCCCGTATGCCATGGGCGCACTGCGCCATGGGTGCACCTCGTAATAGGTGCACTGCCTATTGACACCTTACCGGGGGTGGGGTGGGTGTGACCAGCGCCCAGTAGGCTTGGCGGTCCGACGCACCGGACGGCCGGTGCCCACGCTGGAAGGACCACGCGACGTGCGCGAGACCGAGCCGCCGCAGCACCCCACGGCGGCTCAGCCGACCGAGCTGCGCTCCGACTGCACCAGCTGCTTCGGCCTCTGCTGCGTCGCCCTGCCCTTCGGCGCCGGCACCGACTTCGCCGTCGACAAGGCCGCCGGCAGCGCGTGCCGCAACCTGCAGACCGACTTCACCTGCGGCATCCACGAACGCCTCCGCGACCGGGGCTTCCAGGGCTGCACCGTCTACGACTGCTTCGGCGCCGGGCAGCGCGTCTCCCAGGTCACCTTCGGCGGCCGCAGCTGGCGCGAGGCGCCGGCCGACGCCAAGCCCATGTACGACGTCTTCCCGGTGGTGCGCCAGCTCCACGAACTGCTCTGGTACCTCACCGAGGCGCTCGGCTACGCCCCCGCCCGCCCGGTCCACGCCGACCTGCGGCAGGCCCTGGAGGAGACCGACCGGCTCGCCGGCGGCACCCCCGAGGAGATCCTCGCCGTCGACGTCCCCGCCCACCGGCAGCGCGTCAGCGACCTGCTGCTGCGCGCCAGCGAACTCGTCCGCGCCGCCGTCCCCCGCCGCCGCGAACACCGCGGCGCCGACCTCTTCGGAGCCCGTCTGCGCGGCGCCGACCTGCGCGGGGCCAACCTGCGCGGCGCCCTGCTCGTCGCCGCCGACCTCGGCGGGGCCGACCTGCGCCTCGCCGACCTCGTCGGCGCCGACCTGCGCGACGCCGACCTCTCCGGCGCCGACCTCACCGAGGCCCTCTTCCTCACCCAGGCCCAGCTGAACGCGGCCCGCGGCGACGCCACCACCCGCCTGCCGGCCACCCTCACCCGGCCCACCCACTGGCCCGCCACGGCCCCCGCCCCGGCCGCCGCCACCGGCGCGCGCGCCCCCCGCAAGCCGCGCAGCGGCGGCCGCCCGGGC